>JABDII010000124.1 GCA_013003805.1 Gemmatimonadales bacterium | reverse complement strand
TCCCTACTGGCCCGGCAAGAGCAGCTGCGACTGTGGCGATCGCGACTTCGTCGGGTTCACCGAGAAGTTCTCGACCCAGATCACCGACGTGGTGCTCGCGGCCCACGACAGGCTTGGAACGGCGGATGAGCCAGCGTTGACCCTGGCCGCAGTAGGTGAGGAACAGGCCGCGATTCGGTTGTTGCTCCCTGATGGGGGCGATAAGTGTCGCCCGAAGGACCTCGACTGCCTGGATGCCGACGCACCCGGAGTGGACTATGTGAGCAAGGATCTGGAGGCCTGTGCCGTGATCCGGTACCGGTGTGAGGAGGGCAGCGCGGGGTTCTCCAACGCGTGCGGATGCGGGTGTGTGAGGAGTGAGGAGTAAGGAGTAAGGAGTAGGAAGCGGGAAGCTGGTAGGACGGAACGGGCGGTTTGGCGGTTGCAGTAGGTAACCGTTGAGCCGCCCATCCGCTCCCCCCCCTCCTTACTCCTCACTCCTTACTCATAAGCCGTTAGCCTTTCTTGCCCCTGGCCCTTACCTCCATCGATATTCCCCCATCATGGCCTACATCGACTGTCCATCGTGCGGCCAGCGGGCGGATGGCAAGGCGACCCGATGCCCCGAGTGCGGTCTCATCTTCACTCCCGGCATTCGCCAGCAGTCCATTGCCAGGCCGGGACTGAGAATGCTCCGGCGCGGGCTTGTTACTGTCGGTGCCTTGGGTGCTTTGGCGGTGGCAGTAGTGGTGTTCCAGGGTCGAGGCGGATCGGGCGACGTCGCCATTCCACGAGTGACAACTGGGCTCGAGCCCCAGCCGACTGCGGACGACACGGGTAGCGCGGCCCCGGCTCAAGAGGAGCAGACCGTAGCTGCGCCCCCACCCACTCCCACACGTCCAGCTCCGACTCCCACTCCACCACGCGACACGGCACCGCCCGTCAACAGAGCCCAGCCGCTCGAGTCTCCGCCCGACACCACGCCACAGGTTGCGGCTGAGGACAGCGTTTCCGCAGTTGCACAAGCTCCGCCACTCGACACGACACCGGCCATCGAGGCCGGAGCCGAGCCGCCACCTGTAGGGCTCAGCGACAGTACTCCGGTTGTTGAGGCTCCACGTGGCGGCCCACTGCAGCGCTACGCCCGAACCTGGGTCAGCATTCGTGAGGGACGGAGCGACAGCGCTGCCGCCGTGCGGACGCTTAGTCCCGGCGAAGCGGTGCTGGTCGACTCACTCAGCGGAGGTTGGTATCGCGTGGTGGTCGATGGCCGGACGGAGGGGTATGTGGACGGCTCGTACTTGAGCATTGAGGCCCCGTAAGGTGCTATTGGCTAGGTGCAAGGTGAGATCTATGCACGGCTACCCGCTATTGGCTACTGGCTATTAGCTATCCCGTGAAGAGACCAATAGCCAATAGCTAATAGCTGCTGGCCCTGATACCTTGGCGAACATGCCCTCCCTACTATCCCACCGTCCCACAGTCCTACTCACTGCAGTCCTCATTACCGCGTGGGCGATCGCCGGACTCGTCATGAGCCGGAGCCAGGGGTACAGCGACGCCTTCTACGGGCCCGACTACATCGTGCCGGGCGTCATCCCGGGCGGGCCGGCCGAGTCGGCTGGGTTTCAGGCGGGCGACCGGGTGGTCACCGTCGAGAACATCCCGGTAGAGGGGCTCGGCATGCAGTCTCGCTGGCCGCGGGCGATGGCACCTAAGGTAGGACGGTCCCATCGATTTGTGGTGGAGCGGGACGGCGAGTTGGTGACCCTCAACACGACCTATACCGCGATCCCGCGGAGCGTCATCATGCTCCGGCTCGGCGCCGCCCTCGTGGGGCTCGCGTTTCTCTGGTCGGGCGTCTGGGCTCTGTTCAGGGTCGGGACCGTTCACGCCGAGAGGCTCGCGGCGATTGGCCTGGCCGCGGGCGTCGCCATGACCGGCATGGGCCCGAGCCTCGGCCGGTTGAATGGGGTGGTAGGTCACATCCAGTTCGCGGCCATGATCCTCTGGGCCGCTTTCCTGCTTCGCTTCTTCCTTACGTTCCCGACCACCAAGCGCCCCGGCGCGAGCACGATCACCACCCGGATCATCTACGGCCTCTGGCTCCTGTTCCTGCCGGTCCTGGTCATCGAGCTCATCACCCATCCGACCCTGTATCACACTTACGGTGGTCCGGGGTACCTCTTGATGCTGACATACCTGATGTTCGCCCTCGCGGCGGCCATGCACACCGGGGTGATCAACCCGAGGTGGAAGCTCAAGCAATCCGGAATGGGGGTAATCCTGATGGGGCTTCTGGTGGGCATCGTGCCGGCGTTAGTGGGGTTCTTCGACTGGGCGTTTATGAGGGAGTTCGACATCCCGACTTCAGTCTACTGGCCTGTGCTCTTGAGCGTGATCCCGCTTACGATGGCGATAGGTGTTCACGCTGAGGCAAGGGCGCGAGCGGACAGCTATTAGCTATTGGTCTTTCCGCGTTGATATCGGAGTAGGGCAGCGAGCTATTGGCTATTAGCTATTGGTCTGGAGAGACCATCGCAGTCGCGCTAGCATCTTGCTGAGTGGCTGAATTGCACTGATCATTTCCTTGCTAGATATCTGATCACACATCCCGAGGCTCTTCGAGAGCAGTGTCAGCGACTCTAGTTCGGTAAGTGAGCCGAGTGCAATGTTCAGGAACCGGGCGAGTTCCCGATCGCCATTTCTGCCGCAGCCTTCTGCGATGTTGCTCATGACGGATACGGCAGCCCGCCTCATCTGGGAGGTAAGACCGTACATTTCGGTCTTGGGATAGACCGCAGTGGTCTTGTATGTGAGGATGGCCAGGGCGTGAGCCTCGCGCCAGACTCGAAGCTTGCGGAATGAACCCATTGCATGGAGATAGGAGGCCACAAAGGCTAGCACCCATCGTTCTCATCGCTCGGGTCATTCGACTGCGCCCACAATCCTTTACATGCGGAGAGTAGACACTTACTCCTTGCTCAGCCAATAGCCAATAGCCAATAGCCAATAGCCAATAGCCAATAGCCAATAGCCAAAGGCCCCCCATGAAGATCGTATCCGTCAACGTCGGCCTACCCCGCGAAGTACAATGGAAGGGCAAGACCGTATCCACCGGCATCTTCAAGTCGCCGGTCGCGGGCCGCGTCGCGGTGCGCAGACACAACCTCGAGGGAGACCGCCAGGCCGATCTCACCGTTCATGGCGGGCCGACCAAGGCGGTGTACGTCTATCCGGTCCAGCACTACGACTACTGGCGCGGGGAGCTACCGGACGAAGACCTGGGGTGGGGGAGTTTTGGTGAGAACTTGAGCGTCGAGGGTCTCGAGGAGGAATCGGTCTCGATCGGCGACGAGTATCGGATTGGGACGGCCAGACTGGTAGTGACCGAGCCGCGCATGCCGTGCTTCAAGCTCGGCATTCGGTTCGGCCGAGCCGATATGGTGAAGCGGTTCCTCAAGAGTCAGCGGACCGGATTCTATTTCGGGATCGTGGAAGAGGGGGACCTTGAGGCGGGCGATACACTGGAGTTACTGACCAATCATCCGGATGGCCTGACCGTGTCCGAGGTGACGCGGCTGTACTCAACCGACAAGGACAATGCGGAGCTGTTGCGCAAGGCGATGTCCGTGTCGGTGTTGCCCGAGAGCTGGCGGGGCTACTTCGAGCATCAATTAGAGAAGCTGGAAGGGTGAGGAGTGAGGAGTAAGGAGTGATGCCTAGAGACTAAAGACGAGAGACGAGCGACGCCTCCTTCCGATGGCCGATATCGTCCTGCCCGTTAGTAGTTCAGCGCCTCACAATGGGACCCAACAGCCAGCTCGATATCGGCCGGCCGCACGTCAATGTAAATGTTGAGGTTGTTTGCGCTTCCGGCTGCCGCAGATGGGGAGAGAATCGCCCCGTATTGGCGCGCTCGAGCCCAATCAGCGATGGTTCGGCAGAGTTCGAGCGATGCTGTCGTGTCACGGGTGATTGCTTCTCGGGTGACTCCGAGTCGTCGTCTGACACCGGCATCAGTGACATCGCAGACTGATGCAAGCCTCACGCGGATGGTGACGAGGTCCCGCTCGGCATCGTCCCTAGGCATTAGGCCGACTCGCTGCCCGAGCCACTTGTCGTATTCGGCAATGGCGCCATTTCGGGTGAGTGATGTGTAGAGACAGGCATACTCACCGGCGCGGTTCCATCGTCCGTCTGCTTGCAGCAGGAAGCTAAGGTCCAGCGGGTGGGCCCCACGGGGGAGGTAGCGCCAGACCTCTCCCTCGAAGGTCAGCTGTGCGCCCCTGAGGCCAGCCCTGCCAGGTTCTTGATGACCAGGTCCATTTCGCCTTCAGTGATGGCAAACAGAGGGGTTTTCCCCTTCAGTGCGGGAAGGGGCGTGTGCATCCAGCGCTCCGCGACCTCCGGGTTCCGGAACCCGGTCTCCAGGAGGTAGCGCAGTTGGTTGATGGCCTCGAGGTGCCTGCGATGCTCGGGAGAGGGAGCGCTCTCTCCCTCGCGCCAGCGCTGGACGGTACGCCGGTTCGCACCCACCACGAGGCCAATCTCCCCGGTAGACAATTCCAGGGTCTCTAGGGCCCACTCAATCGTGTTTTCGGCGAACTCCATCGCTAGGCTAGATCGACTCACAATCCTTCCCTTGAGATGCTTGACGCAATATATGTCATATAGAACGCCATGTCAAGTGCCATATGTAATGACGCAGCTAATGGGCACCTTTTGCCCCGACGAGTAGTGAGGTGGCAACCGGGGGGGGAGACATGAAGGCGGGAGAAGGCTATTAGCTATTGGTCTTTCGCGCGTCAGCTATCGGGACGGGGCTACCAGCTATTGGCTATTAGCTACTGGTCCTCTGCTGTCAGCCATCGGGGCTTGGGAATAGCTTCCTAATAGCCAATAGCTAATAGCAGCCAGCCCTGCAGCCATCTATCCCTGCACCTAGCCAATAGCTATCAACCCATGCCCGCCTCCCTCCCCGTCATCCACCACCCCGCCTACGAAGTCAACATCGGGATGCATGTTTTCGTGACGGCCAAGTTTCGGTTGGTGCGCGAAAGGTTGATCGAAGACGGAACCATTAAGGAAGCGAATATCCTCGTCCCCGAGCCTGCGATCGATGAGGACGTGGCGTTGGTCCACACCCCAGAATATGTCGAGAAGATCACGACCGGCCGGCTATCGCACGCCGAGGAGATGATGCTCGAGGTGCCGTTCACGGTCGAGCTGAGGGAGGCGATGTGGCTCTGCGCCGGCGGGTCGGCGTTGACGGGACGCACAGCGCTAGAGCATGGGATCGCTTCCCATCTAGGCGGTGGGTTCCATCACGCCTTTGCCGATCACGGCGAGGGGTTCTGTCTGATCAACGACGTGGCCGTCGCCATCCGAGTGTTACAGAGGGACAAAGCGATCGAGCGGGCCATGGTGATCGATCTCGACGTCCATCATGGAAACGGTACCGCCGCCATCTTCGCCGATGATCCCACCGTGTTCACCTTCTCGATGCATCAACAGAACAACTACCCGGCCCTAAAGCCGCCGAGTGACTTAGACGTAGGGTTGCCCGACCGGATCGGCGATGCTGAGTACCTGGGACTCCTGGAGAAACACCTGCCGCCGATCGTTGAAGAGCACCGCCCCGACCTGGCCTACTACCTGGCCGGTGCCGATCCCTACGTGCAAGACCAGCTGGGTGGGCTCGGCCTTACGCTCGATGGGCTCCGGCGCCGGGACCGGCTGGTGCTCGAGATCCTGGGGAAGGCCAGGGTGCCGGTCGCGACGATGACGGCGGGTGGGTATGCGATCAATCCCAGCGATACGGTCGAGATACATGCGAACACGGTGCGGGAGGGGAAATCCGCATTCTCCAGTCCGGATTGGTCAGAACCCTAATCCCTCATTCCTGAACTTTCTTTCGCACAGAATTCACCATGGTTTCCGT
>JABDII010000119.1 GCA_013003805.1 Gemmatimonadales bacterium | reverse complement strand
GTGACGTATCTGGATGTGCTTCGGGCCAAGACACTCGAACGAGTGCAACAGGACAACCTCCGGGTCACCCGGTCGAACTTGGAGCTCTCCCGCATTCGCCAAACGGTTGGAACGGCAAGCGCCGGCGAAGTGGCACGCTGGGAGAGCGAGATCGCTCGCAGCCGCCAAGACGTTATCCGGGCCAACAGCCAGCGGAACTTGGCGGAGATTGCGCTCAACCGCCTGCTCCAGCAACCGGTGGAAGAGGCGTTCGTGACCGAAGAGACAACACTCGCGGATGCCTCACTGGTCACCAGCGATCCGAGGTTTCTCCCGTACCTCAGTGACCCACTGACCTTTCGGCATTTCAGACGATTCATGACCGGAGAAGCGCTGGCGAGTTCGCCGGAGATCCGGCAATTCGATGCGGCGATCGCGGCGCAGGAGCGCGTGCGGCGGTCCGCGAGCAACGCGTTCTGGGCGCCGACGATTTCCCTTCAGGGCACCCTGTCGAATCGCTTGGCGGAGGGAGGTGCCGGTACCGAGGTCTCGCTCTCGCTCCCACCGGGGTCCCCCGATATCTCAGGCGCGTTCCCACGGGCGGACGATACCAATTGGAGCGTCGGGCTCCAGTTTTCCTACCCCCTCTATACGGGTGGCGCCAGGAGCGCGGCTCGGTCCCAGGCGAGCGCGGAGTTGTCCGATCTCCGTACCCGTCGCCACGCGACGGTGGAACGCATCGAGCAACGCGTCCGCTCCGCCCTTCACAACCTGGGCGCGTCCTTCGCAGCCATCGGGCTCTCGCAGAGTGCTGCGACTGCTGCCCGTCGGAATCTCGACCTCGTGACCGATGCCTATGGCCGAGGTGTCGTGTCGGTGACGGATCTCCTCGACGCGCAGAATGCGGCCCTGGTGGCCGATCTCGGGGCGGCCAACGCCACGTATGATTTCTTGATTGACCTGATGCAGACTGAGCGCGCCGCAGGAAATTTCGATTTCTTCCTGACCGCTGAAGAACGTGAAGCGTATTTCGAGCGGCTGGAAGCCTTCTTTGCAGCAATAGAAGAGTTTCGGTAGCGGTGTGTAGACCTCCTTCTCCATGCGAGGCGTAGCAATGTCCAGGACCACCGTACCATCGTTGGCAACCGTCGCTGCCGCCATTTTTCTGGGAGCGTGCGGCAACGGTCAGGAAGCCGCCGAGCCGCTGGTGCGGCCAGTCCGGTATGAGCAGGTCTTCGCCGGTGGTGGCAGCCGGATCCGGTCCTTCGCCGGCGTCGCCCGGGCAGGGATTGAATCCCGTTTGAGCTTCCGGGTGGCGGGGGCCGTTCAGCAGGTTCCGGTGGAGGTTGGAGACAGCGTCGAAGTCGGCCAACTCCTCGCCGAGATCGATCCGCAGGACTACCGCATCAGGCTCCAGCAGGCCCAGGCGGCGCTGCAACAGGCTCGAGCCCAGGCCAGAAACGCCCAGGCCAACTACGAGCGAGTGCGGGCCCTCTACGAGAACAACAATGCGACTCCCACCGATCTCGACGCCGCGCGCAGTGCCTCCGAGTCGGCTCAAGCGCTGGTCGACTCGTATCGCAACCAGGTCCAGCTCGCTCGTCTTCAGCTGGGCTACACGCGCCTCTCCGCACCGATGGCCGGAGCCATTGCCGAGGTGAACGTCGAGGTCAACGAGAATGTCGCCACTGGGAAACAGGTGGTGTTGCTGACCTCGGGTACGATCCCCGAAGTGGAGGTGGCGATTCCCGAGGTCTTGATCACCCGGGTGCGCCAAGGCGCCCCGGTCATGGTCATGTTCGATGCGATCCCCACCGACACGTTTCCCGGCCGGGTCACGGAGGTGGGCGTGTCCTCAACCGACATGGCGACCACGTTCCCGGTGCGGGTACAGCTGGAACGAGCGGACTCCACCATTCGGAGCGGTATGGCCGCTGAGGTCGCCTTTTCCTTCGAGGCGACGGGCCGGGCCGGAATCGAAGTCCCACCGGTGGCGGTGGGTGAGGATGCGACCGGTCGTTTCGTTCTGATCGTTGAGCCGGACGACTCGGGATACGGCACCGTCCACCGGCGTGATGTGTCCGTCGGCGAGCTCACCACGAC
>JABDII010000114.1 GCA_013003805.1 Gemmatimonadales bacterium | reverse complement strand
GCCCGAACATCTTGGGAAACCAGTAGTAGGCACCGCCGAACAACGCGAGCACCGAGCCACCGAACAGGACGTAGTGGAAGTGCGCCACGACGAAGTAGGTGTCGGTCTGCTGGAGGTCGGCCGGCGGCACCGAGTGCATGATCCCTGAGAGCCCGCCGATGATGAACATGGCGATGAACCCGAGGGCGAAGTACATCGGTGTCGTGAGCCGGAGCGAGCCGCCCCAGATGGTGCCGAGCCAATTGAAGATTTTGACGCCGGTCGGGATCGCGATCAGCATCGTCGCAAGACCGAACACGGTATCGGCAACCGGGCCCATTCCGGTCGCGAACATATGATGGCTCCACACCCCGAACCCTAAGAAGGCAATGAACGAGCCGGAAAACACCATCGCCGCGTAGCCGAACAGCGGTTTTCGCGAGAACACCGGCAGGATCTCCGAGACGATCCCGAAGGCCGGCAAGATCAGGATGTAGACCTCAGGGTGACCGAAGATCCAGAAGAGATGTTGCCACAGCACGGGATCGCCGCCGCCCGCGGGGATGTAGAAACTGGTCCCGAAAAACCGGTCGACCATCAAGAGAATCAGAGCAACGGTGATGACCGGGAAAGCGAGCAGGAGCAGCACCTGGGTAATGAAGCTCATCCACACGAACATCGGCATCCGCATCATACGCATGCCGTCGCAGCGGAGATTGATGATGGTTGTGAAGAAATTGACCGCTGCCGCCAGTGATGCCACGCCGAGGATCTGAAGGCCGATGACCCAGAAATCGACGTTCAGGCCCGGACTGAACTGCTTCGACGTGAGATTGGCATAGGCGAACCACCCGGCATTCGGAGCGGCATTCAGCAAGAAGCTGGCATTCAGCACCAAGCCGCCCATCAAAAACACCCAGTAGCTGAAGGCGTTCAGCCGGGGAAAGGCAACGTCCCGGGCTCCGATCTGGAGCGGGATCATGAAGTTGAAGAACATCGCCGACAACGGCATCACACCCAGGAAGATCATCGTGGTGCCGTGCATCGTGAACAGTTGGTTGTACACTTCGGGCGACACGAACGTCTGGTCTGGCGCGCCGAGCTGCCACCGCATCAGGAGGGCCTCGAGGCCGCCCAGGAGGAAGAAGAAAAACGCGGTGACGCCGTACAGGATCCCGATCCGCTTGTGGTCCACGGTCGTGATCCAGCTCCACAACCCGGTCGCGCTCCCATGCGCACCGTCCGGGACCGCCTGAGGATGCTCTGCCGCCGTTGTCGCCATGCCTACTCCGTCGTGCGCCGGGTGGAGCAGCGCATCAGGGCGCTGTCGCGGCGAGTGCCGGGGGCACGGCCGCTACGCGTTGAGTGCGTAAGTACACCACCAGGGCAGTGATCTCGTTCTCGCTCAAGCCGAGGTTGGGCATTTGCACGCCTTGTTTGTACTCCTGTGGGTTCCGGAGCCAGCGGGCGAGGTTCTCATCGGTGTTGTCGAGCGACCCGGCGGCAATGGTGAGTCGGGCACCGATGTTGGCCAGGTTGGGTCCGATGAGGCCAGTGGGTGCGTTGGCCGCCTGGAGCGCGTGACAGCCCGCGCAAGCCCGGCTGGCAAAGAGCGCCTGCCCTTCCAGGGCGAGGCTGTCGTCTTGGCTGACGGGTACCGGAGAACTGGCGGCCGACATCTGGGCTACCCAGGCATCGAAATCCGCGGGCTCGGCCGCGATGACCCGATGTGCCATCCTCCCGTGCTGGATCCCGCAGAACTCCGCGCACTGCCCCGGAAACACCCCTGCCTCCTCTGCGGTGAACCACATCCGGTTGTCCCGGCCATAGAACACGTCTCGCTTCGCCGCAAGCTGCGGAACCCAGAAACTGTGAAGCACATCCGCCGTTCGCATGCGCAGATCGACAGGCCGGCCAACTGGGACAAACATCTCACTGGCCGTCGTGATGTTGTGCTCGGGGTAGCGGAACTCCCACCACCACTGGTGGCCGATGACTTCGATGACGAGAGGATCACCGGCTGGCGCCTCGGCTGTGCGAAAGATGGTCCGCACCGTCGGAACGGCGATGAACACCAGAATCGCGGCCGGGATGACAGTCCAGATCACCTCGAGCAGGGCGTTCCCGTGGAACTGTGACGCTTCTCGGCCGCCAGGGCGGCTGCGGTACCGCAGGATCGCGTAGATCAGCGCGCCCTCGACCAGCACGAAGACCACCACCGCCCATCGCACCGTGGAGCGGAACAGGGTGTCCACGGCGCGAGCAAAATCCCCCTTGGGTGCAAGGGTGGTCTGAGGGTAGTTCTCCGCGCAGCCGGCCAGCACCAGCAGGGCGAGGCCCAAGAGAGGGGTGAATCGGCGGAGGTGGCGCCGCGCAGCGGGGGAAATGCGCATAAACGCGATGAATCCTGTCAGAATTGGTGGAGAAGCCGGATTTCGGCAGCCCCCACTTTAGCCGGGAATCACCCTCGGCGTCAAGGAAAAGGCCTAGTTCCAGGACAGAAGTTGAGCACCGTCCTACCGCGATCCCTTCATCAGGGCCTCGATCTCGCCCGGGCGGCGCGGGGCACCGCTCGAGAGGATCTCGGGCTCATCGGCTGTGACGAGAATGTCATCCTCGATGCGAATGCCGATTCGCTCCTCGGGGATGTAGATCCCTGGCTCGACGGTGAGCACCATGCCCGGCGCGAACGCTGTGCTGTAGTCACCCACATCATGGACATCCATGCCGAGCCAGTGTGACAAACCGTGGACAAAAAAACGGTCACACGTCCCAGGACGGCACAGGTCGCCGGAGTGTTCCCGCATGTAGGTCCGGGCGATCCGGTTGAGATCGCGAGTCGTGACGCCTGGGCGGACCGAGTCGATGGCAGCCTGCTGGGTTGCGAGCACCAGGTCGTACAGGGCCCGTTGACGCGCGGTAAACTTGCCTGAGATTGGAGCGGTCCGGGTGACATCGGCCGTGTAGTAGCCGAACTCCGCACCGATGTCCATCACCACGAGGTCCCCGGTGAGGCTCTGTCCACGGCTCTTGTCGTAATGCAACACGGTGGCATTCGTACCGGCTCCGATGATGCTCGGAAAGCCGAGCCGCTCCGCCCCGGAACTACGGAAGGTGGCTTCGATCACCGCCTCGATCTCGTACTCCCACATTCCAGGCTTTAGGGCCTGCATGGCAGCGCGCTGCGCCTTGGCCGTGATAGCGATCGCGCGACGCAGACGCGCAAGCTCGTCGGCATCCTTGATTAACCGGCCCTCTGCCAACAGTGGCCGCAGGTCGTAAATCGCAGCCGGGGCACGGGATGCACTTGGGGTAAACACCAGATCACGGAACAGGGCGATGTCGCTCTCGCGCTCACCGCGCGGGATGTAGAGCCCGTGGGTGCGGGCCGGCGAGTTGGGCCTCAACACCAAGCGGCGGATGTCCCGCTCGGCCTCGGCGTTGGACCGGATGTCCTCGATTCCCGTCAGGGCCACAGCCTCCGGCCCCGGTCCCAGCGTCGGGCCGGTCCAGCGCTCGGCAATTGAGTCGCGCGGCGGGACAAAGAGAATCGCCTCGTCCGGCGCCGTATCCCGCGCCACCAAGACCAGCCATGAGCGTTGGGTCTCGAGGCCGGTCAGATAAAAAAAGTCGTTGTCCTGCCGAAAGTCGCTGTCTTGAGGATGCCCGCCGTCCGCCTCGATGCTGCGCTGATCCGCCGAACGGAGAATCGCGACTCCGGCGCCGATCTTGTTGAGCAGGGCAGCCCGGCGCGCACGCAGATGTTCGACTGGGACGGCCCCGGCCGGAGACCCCGCCTGGGCGTGAGCCGTTGCCACTCCAGCGAAAAGGAGCAGCGGAGCCAGCATGTGAGCTCTACTGGATCGGCAGGTCAAACGGGACCGCATCCTCGATCGAATAACTGAAATGCCACCATTCCTTCTCATAATTCTCGAATCCCTCCGCCTGCATGGCGCGAACCAAGATCATACGACGGCGCAAAACGTCTCCCGTTGCATTGGCCGTGTGGGCCGCCTCGGAGAAGGTGTCGAACGGAGTCCCCATGTCTAGTTCGAGACCGGTCCCGCGCTCGATCAACGTGAGATCCACGGCGACCCCGAGGTTATGCCTGCTACGCCTCGCGATGTACCCCTCGTCGAGCAGATGCTCCTGCCCGGTCGATTGGGCCCATGCCACCATCGCCAGCGTGGCCCGGACCGGACGGTAGCCATCGAACACCTTGAGTCCGTACGGACCGGTCCGAAGCCGCTCTTGCACCCGGCCCAGGGCCTCCGTCACCTCGTGTCGCAAGAGGGTGCGCGGTGCGAGATACCCAGGCAGGGGCTCACCGGTAAAGTTCCGGCGCCCGGCGTACCGAGGCTCGATCACGATCGTCGAGTCACCCGACGCGACGTCGACCAGGACCGACTCGGCCAGGGCATCGGAAGCAGCCTCGTAGCCGCCCAGTGCTCCCGGAGTGGGTGCGGGGGCCGGGGCGGGGGCCGGGGTGGTACAAGCCCAGCCCAGAATCAGTACATGGGCGGGGGCGGCGACCCACCGCCGGCTCGGCTTTGTAGCCACCCGAAAAATCGGCATAACGGCCGGAGAATACGCTGAAACGCCGGTCTTCGCCACGTCCTCGGCTCGGGAGATCCTGCCTATCCCATTATCTTGGGCCGAGTTAGGCGGTATCTTGTTTCTCGTTCCCGGCTCGGGGCATTATTCCGGGGCGCCGCGCCGGGAATTTCCGAGAACCTCTTGGACCAGGATCGCCAATGCTACGGGAAATGCGCGAGAAGCTCGGCCGGGAGATCCAGGAGCTCACGTATGAGCTCAAAGTCACCCTCCCGAAGGCTATCGGAGTAGCCTTGGAGATGGGCGACCTGCGGGAGAACTCCGAATACAAGGCCGCTCTGGAGCGCCAGCAGTTCGTGCAGGCGAGGCTGGGGCATCTCTCGCAACGCCTGAGCCAGATGAGTCTTATGCCGACCAGCGGCGCAGCGAAGGACCGAGCGGGGCTGGGATCCATGATCACCGTGGTCGATACGGAGACCCAGGAGGAGGACGTGTATACCCTCGTCCTGGCCGAGCTGATGGATGTCGACGCCGGCCATATTTCTCTGGCCTCTCCACTGGGCCAAGCGCTCCGGGATCGCAAAGTCGGAGAAGAAGTCGAGCTTCGGCTCCCCCACACCACACGACATCTGCGAATCACCAAGCTCGAGATTCCAGAGGAGAATGAGGGCTGAGATGGGCGACGAGCCTGAGTTCCCGAAGAAACACCTTCTCGTGGTGGGCGATCGCGTGCTGATCACCCCCGAAGAAGGCGATGATCGTTCGAAGGTCGGGCTGTACTTGCCCCCAACGGCGGTCGACTCCCTCCAAGTCCAAAGCGGCTTGATCGTGGCGACAGGCCCGGGCGATCCCATACCGGACCCGACCGCGTTCGAAGAGGAGCCGTGGAAAGTCCGGAAGATCGAGGGCCGTACCCGTCCGTTGCAGGCGAAGATCGGTGATCGCGCTATCTTCTTCCGCAAGGCCGCAGTCGAGATCACGTTCGAAGGCAAGAAATATCTCGTCGTTCCCCACGCGGCGATTCTGGTGCTCCTCCGTGAGGAGTTTCCGGTTTAGTCCTCAAGGCCAATTCGTCTTATGCCACGCGCGCCACTTACCGATAATGCTCGCCTCTACCGCCGATCCATGTGGCTCGTCACGGCCTGCGGAGTTCTCGCGCTCGCGGTTGCCGTCGCCGGCGCACGTGGCATCGTGCCGATCGCCATCGGCATCGCTGGCGGGGTCTTGTTTGCGATCACGATCCTGCTAGCGGGCGTGCTGGGCTTGAAAATGCACCGACAGGCATTGGCAGACCGGGAAATGGCGGCCCGCCGATCGATGATCGTCCTGCTGGCGGCGACCCTGGGCAAGCAGGACGACGCAGCACTGGAGAGAATCAAGGCCCAGGGAGGGCCAGCCGGAGAGGCTGCCGCCCTCATCCTTGAGGGCCGACAGGCCAAAGCGGGCGAGCAGGTCTCGTAGTGTGCCATTTCGTGTACATCGCTACCCCGCTCACCGTGAGCGAGGTCCGATCCATGCTGCCGGTAGGATTACGAGCGGATACGCTCTCGACGGCGGAACAGCGCCCGTTCAAGCAGCGCCACCTCGACGCCTACGTCGTCGTTCGGCTGCTGCGCGGAGCTTGTTCCTGTGACCTTGTGGGGGAGCGCGATCCCGACCGGCGCGCCGACGAGGCTGACCATCGCATCCGGTATCGGAAAATGCGCTGCTCGCGCGACCAGGTGATCAAGGCGCTCGAACTCCATCGCCGCGCCTTGGAGGAACGCCCCCGCCCTCACGGACATTGGACAAGAGGATTTGCGGACTTCGTCGCCGAGCACGCACGCAACGCCGGGCCAACACTGTACTACCGGCAGTTCTCCCCTGAACCCACGTCCCACGCCTCACTCCCTGACGGGCCGCCAACCACACTCACAGCCGCAGAAGTCCGGGCGAATCCCGAGGGCTGGCTACCGGAAGACACGTTAGTGTTCGTGGAGGCTTGAGCGCGTAAGTACTGGCCCCTACCCCCCGAAGTACCAACGAATCACAAACTGGCCATTGGTCTGAATCACGCTGGCGTCGAATTCGGGCGTCGAGACTGGAACCGGTGGCGGAGTCGGCGTCGGCTCTACTGAGGTCTCGACATCGCCCGCCATGAGGTATTGCAGTTGCACCTCGCCGCCCATGCTGAACCGCGGGGCGAAGAAATACTCGCCACCCGCGATGGCGCTCAGTACTGTGTCGGTCCGCTTGGCTGTGCGCCTGCTCGGGGGAGATGGCGAGAACGCGGTCCGCTCGGTCTCGGATAGACGATTGAAGGCGATACTCGACCCGACATAGGTCTGAGCCTTTTGGGCGAGTGGGAAGAGGTAGTGAAGTGCCAAGCCCGCACTCCATTGCGTCAGAGTCTGCTCGAACCGGCTTACCGCATCCTGGACGTCCTGCGAGAACCGCCAATAGCCGATTGCCGGCTGGAGGCGGATCCGGGTGGCCACCTGGATCGGCACGAGAATCATCCCGGTCCGGCCGTCCGCATCGAATCCGAAGACCGAGGTCACACTGTTGGGGACGGCATCGATCCCGATACCCAATCCTACTGTACCCGGCCGATGTCCCTGGGCGGACAGCGGCATGACGAAGACGGCACCGAGCAAGAGTGGAAGGAACCAGATTCGCCGCACGAGGTGCTCCCGCGTGATGGACAACCACTTATGGCGTTACATGATAACCGGGCCTTTGATGTGGCCTACCCCGTCCTCCGGAAATGCATCCTCCCCACCACCTCCCCAGGGCATTGCATTTTCGGGATATCTTCGGTATTCTAGTACCGAATAAACCCCGAAAGAAGTGTTTTATGTCGTTTGCCTCTCCCCCACCCCCACCCCATCCCCCTCCGCGCCCTCGCTATCCGCCGGCAGCCACCGATGGCAATCCACTCACTTTCCACCTGATCCGGGTCTGCCCTGAATGCGCTGGTCCCATCGTCCGCCATTCAGGATGCATCGCCTGTGTGCAGTGTGGGTGGGGGAGGTGCGGATGACTGGCGGCGGGAAGTCGGGAGGTCGGTCGGTCGGAAGAAGCGGAACGAGCAACCACTTTCCGCCTGTCCGCCTCTCCGCTGATCCGCCTGCCACACATTCCCCCCAACTCCCCCTCACACCGGAGTGGGTGGCGACGGAGTCCGTACCGTGGACCATCGTCGCCGAACGGCGGCGTGGTGCCACGTTCGTGGCACTGCCAATCCGGTCCGCGCTCAATTCGCCAGCGGCTACCGGAATGGGGTTCTGGTCGCTCAATCCCTATA
>JABDII010000076.1 GCA_013003805.1 Gemmatimonadales bacterium | reverse complement strand
GGTCAAGCCGCATGAGATCCTGTTGATCGCCGATGGGATGACCGGTCAAGACGCCGTCCGGATCGCCAAGGGATTCCACGACGCGTTGGGGGTCACGGGTGTGATTCTCACCAAGATGGACGGCGATGCCCGGGGTGGAGCCGCGCTTTCCATCTACGGTGTGACGCAGGCGCCGATCAAGTACGTCGGCGTCGGTGAAAAGCTCGATGCCCTCGAGCCGTTCATCCCCGATCGGATGGCGGGCCGGATTCTCCAGCAAGGCGACATCCTCACGCTGGTGGAAAAGGCGCAGGTGGCGGTGGACGAAAAGGAGGCCACCCGGCTGGCGAAAAAGGTCACGTCCAAGAAGGGTCTGGACCTCGAAGACTTCCTGCGCGCCATGCGGCAGATCCAAAAGCTCGGCCCCCTCAAGAATGTCTTGGGGCTCTTGCCGGGCATGAGCCCCGCGCTCTTGAAGGACGCCAACGTGAGCGAGGATCGGGTGAAGCATGTCGAGGCCATCGTCCTGTCGATGACGCCCAAGGAACGGGCTGAGCCCGACGTGCTCAACGGATCGCGCCGGCTCCGCATCGCCAAGGGGTCAGGTCGCACGGTCCAAGAAGTGAATACGCTGCTGAGCCAATTCAAGCAGATGAAGAAGATGATGAAGGGTGCCGGGAAGGGCGGTTTCAATCTGCCGTTCGGCCCTGGTTTCCCCAGCTGAGACTTTCACTGAGTCGAGTAACACTATGGCAACACGCATTCGTCTCCGTCGCGTCGGCCGAAAGAAGCTGCCGATGTATCGCATTGTCGTCGCCGACAAGCGCTCGCCGCGCGACGGCCGCTTCATCGAGATCATCGGGACGTACACCCCGACCTCCAAGACCGAGCAGGTAAGGGTCGACGCCGGTCGTGCCCGCGCCTGGTTGGCCCAGGGCGCGACGACGTCCGAGACGGTCGAGTCGCTGTTCAAGAAGGCCGGGGTCTACAAGGCTGCCGTCTCCTAATGCCGGCGGAGGCCGCACGCCGCCTCGTGGTTGGACGGCTGCGGAAACCGCATGGGCTGAAGGGAGACTGTGCGGTCTTCCCGCTGACGGATAGCCCGGAGGAGGTCTTTCAACCGGGCCGCCGGTTGTGGATGGTGGACGTCGGTGGGCATGAAGTAGGCGAAGCCCTGACCGTGGAACGCGGACGGGGCTACCACCGGGAGTGGTTGCTCAAGTTCGTAGGGGTCGACAGCCGCTCGGCCTTGGAAGCACTCCCCGCTCTGCGCGGAGTCTTCGTGGCGGCCGACGCGGCCGAACTCACGCCGCCCGCCGAAGACGAGGTCTACACCCACGAATTGGTGGGGTTCTCGGTCAGGGCAACAGACGGTACCCCGATCGGAGTGGTCTCGGAGTTCTATGACCTGCCGTCGGGGCTGACGCTGGAAGTGCAGGGACCCAAGCGAGAGTTCCTGCTGCCCTACCGGCAGGAGTTCGTACAAGAGGTCGACCGGGACACGCGGCAGCTGACGGTGACGTTGCCCGAGGGATTGATCGATTGAGCGCCACAGAGGGCGCCTGGCGATGCTGCGAATCGATGTGGTCACGCTGTTTCCCGAGGTGTTCGAGCCGTATCTGAACGCGAGCATTCTCGGACGGGCGTCGGCCCGCGGTTTGGTAGAATACGGTCTAGTGCAGCTCAGGGAGTTCACTCACGACCGGCATCACACGGTGGACGACTATCCCTACGGTGGGGGTGCCGGGATGGTGCTCAAGCCGGAGCCGTTCTTCGAAGCGGTGGATGCCCTGGCGCCGAACGGCCCGATCGTCTTGCTGTCCGCGCGCGGGCGTCCCTTCACGCATCGAGACGCGGTGCGGCTGTCGCTCGAGCAGCAGGTGACGCTCTTGTGCGGGCACTACAAGGACGTGGACCAGCGGGTGGCCGACGTCCTTGCGACCGACGAGTTCTCCATCGGAGATTTCGTCTTGTCGGGCGGAGAACCAGCCGCCATGTGCGTGATCGACGCGGTTGTGCGGCTCCTGCCCGAGGCCTTGGGCGACCACGAATCGGCCAGCACCGATTCGCACTACGATGGGGGAGGGCAGTTGAGCCCGCCGAGCTACACGCGCCCGCCGGAGTACCGGGGGCACCGGGTCCCCGAGGTGCTGCTCTCCGGGAATCACGCGGAGATCGAGGCGTGGCGGCAACAGGAGGCGGAGCGGCTCACCGCCGAGCGACGGCCGGGTGTCCGGCCTGATGACACGGAACACTGATGGAAGAGGCCATTGCGGTCACAGCGCCCGTTGGCGCGGAGGATACACACATGGAACGGTTAGCATCGATTGAACGGGAAGGACTCCGCGACGACTTGCCGCGCTTTGACGCGGGAGACACCGTGCGCGTCATGGTGCGGGTCCGCGAAGGTGAAAAGGAGCGGCTCCAGGCCTTCGAGGGCAACGTGATTGCCCGGCGTGGCGGTGGCATCAGCGAAACCTTCACGGTTCGCAAGGTCTCGGCCGGCGTCGGTGTCGAGCGGATCTTCCCGCTTCATAGTCCGTCGGTGGCGTCGATCGAATTGATCCGGCGCGGCCGGGTTCGGCGGGCCAAACTGTATTACCTGCGCAAGCTGAGCGGCAAGGCCGCTCGCATTCGGGAGAAGCGCGAGAAGTAGACCGATGGCCCCCCCCGCCCGCGCTCCGTCGATGCGGCGCGAAGCCGCGTTGTGGGCGGAGGAGCGGCTGCTCGTCGGGGTCGACGAAGTCGGCCGCGGTCCCCTGGCGGGACCAGTGGTGGCCGCGGCTGTCGTCTTTCCGGTCCGGTCACGCCGGGTGCGGGGCGTACGGGACAGCAAGGAACTCCCCGCGGCAAAGCGCCGCAAGCTGGCCGAGCGCATCCGAAACCGCGCGCTGGCAATCGGCGTCGGAGCGGCTTCGACCAGAGAAATCGATCGTCTCAACATTCGCCGCGCGACGGCGCTGGCCATGCGGCGCGCCGTCCTCCGAGCCTGTCGAAACGCCGACATTCCCCACTCCACGCCGAGCGTACTTCCTGAGCCGTTCACCATTCTGCTCGATGGACTGCCCATGCCCGAGCTTGGCATGCCGCATGAAGCGTTGGTAGATGGCGACGCCTTGTGTTACTCGGTGGCTGCAGCCGGGGTGGTGGCCAAGACCGTGCGCGATGAGTTGATGTGTCGCCTGGCGCGGCGGCATCCGGCGTATGGGTGGGATTCCAACATGGGCTATGCGACGGCCGAGCATCGTGAGGCGATCGCCGCGAGCGGCGCGACCGCCCACCACCGGTTCAGCTTCGAGCCGGTGAGTCAGCTATCGTTGGACCTGACGACGATATGACGTGATCGATTACGATTCTTCCGATTCCTCTTCCTGTTCCTCTGCTTCCGAGCCACACACCTCGCGGATCCCTTCCGCCACCGCATCCACTAATAGCTTGATCTCGTCTTCCTCGATCGTGAGTGGCGGCATGACCACGATGATGTCTCCCACGGCACTGATAAAGACGCCGTGTGCCCGTGCCGCCATCGCGGCCCGAGCCCCGCGGCGCTCCTCCCTAGGGT
>JABDII010000073.1 GCA_013003805.1 Gemmatimonadales bacterium | reverse complement strand
AGGCCTGCTCTTCGCCGGGTATCTGACCTATCTCGAGTTGTTCGTCATCCACGCCATCTGCTTCTGGTGCGTCTCCTCGGCGGTGATTATTGAACTCATTTGTGCGCTGGCCTCCTTCGACGCGATCCGCGCCGAGTCAGTCACCCACCGAGATACTCTCGCTTAATGAGCTCGAATCGGAAGCCCCCAAGCGGGAAAGCACTCCTCGGGCTCGCGCTGTGTGCCGTTGGCGTGGTGTATGGCGACATCGGTACCAGCCCCCTCTACGCCATGAAAGAGGCGTTCAGCGGGCACCTAGGCGTGCCACTCATGAAGGACAACATCCTCGGTGTCCTGTCCCTGATTTTCTGGTCGCTCAATTTTCTCATCACGTTCAAGTATCTCGCCTTGATGATGCGAGCCGACAATCGGGGCGAAGGCGGGGTCCTCGCCCTGTTAGCATTGTTGCGTCCCGGGCGGATCACCACACGCCGCCGCTGGGTGTTGATCGGCATAGGACTCTTCGGGTCGGCTCTGTTGTATGGTGACGGCGTCATTACTCCGGCCATCTCGGTGCTCGGCGCGATGGAAGGCCTCACCGTGGCGACCCCGGCGTTCGAACCCTGGGTGGTTCCTCTCTCGTTGGTGATCCTGTTCGCCCTATTCTGGGTGCAGAAGTGGGGGACCGCGGGTGTCGGGGCCATCTTCGGTCCCTTCACTCTGGTCTGGTTCACCTGTATTGCCGTGCTGGGTATCTCCGGGATCCTGCGCGAGCCCTCCGTGCTCCAGGCGGTGAATCCCTATCACGCGGTGGCGTTCTTCCTCCGGCATGGGGGCGCGGGGATTTTCATTCTCGCCGTGGTCGTGCTGGTGGTGACTGGTGGGGAGGCGCTCTACGCCGATATGGGCCACTTCGGCAAGCGCCCCATCAGAGCGGCCTGGATTGCCGTGGTTCTACCCGCCCTCTTGCTCAACTACTTCGGGCAGGGTGGCCTGCTCCTGAGTAATCCCGAGACCATCCGGAATCCGTTCTACGAATTGGTGCCGTCGTGGGCGCTCTATCCGATGGTGGTCATCGCGACTGGTGCGGCCGTGGTCGCCTCACAGGCGTTGATCTCCGGCTCGTTCTCGCTGACGCGCCAGGCGCTCCAGCTCGGTTATTGCCCCCGGGTCACGATCATTCATACCTCGCACACCGAAGAAGGCCAGATCTACATCCCGGAGGTCAACTGGCTCATCGGCGCCGCCTGTTTCGGGCTGGTGATCGGGTTCCGTTCGGCGTCGAATCTGGCGGGGACCTACGGCATGGCCATTACCGGGACGATGACCGTCACGACGATTCTGTTCGCGGCCGTCGCCCGCGAGCGGTGGAAGTGGAGTTGGGCCAAGGTTCTGCTCTTTGCCGTTCCCATTCTCTTGGTGGACCTCTCGTTCCTGTTCGCGAATCTCATCAAGATCCCGGACGGAGGCTGGTTCCCGCTCCTAGTGGCGGCGCTGGTCTACACGGTCATGACCACCTGGAAGCGAGGCCGGGCCATCTTGCAGGGCATCAAGCGGCAGGCCTCGCTCCCAATGGAGCTCTTCCTGCACGACATCAAGGAACGGAAGCCCCAGCGCGTCCCAGGCGTTGCAGTGTTCATGACACCGGATCCAGGTTCTGCTCCCTCCGTGCTGCTCCATCATCTCAAGCACAACAAGGTGCTCCACGAGCGGGTGGTGATGTTCTCGGTCGGGTCGGAGGAAATTCCCACGGTCGCAGCGGAGGACCGGTCTGAATTCAAGGAGCTGGGCGAGGGGTTCTATCAAGTGGTTGCCCGCTATGGATTCATGGAGACGCCGGATGTCCCGGCGGTTCTCGAGTCGCTCACAGACGTAGGTTTTGAAATCAAGCCAATGGAAACGACGTACTACTTGGGCCGAGAGACGCTGCTCCGTTCGGGCTCCAGTCGCTTCGCCCTCTGGCGCAAGGTCATCTTCATCGTCATGTCGCGGAATGCCCAAAGCGCTACGGCATTCTTCGGGATCCCACCGAACCGGGTGGTCGAACTGGGTGCCCAGGTCAGGTTGTAGACCGGCACGCCGTCCGACTATCCCTCCTCCGCTTCGTATTTTTCCTGCAGTTGGCTGACCACTTTCGGGTCCGCTAGGGTTGTCGTATCTCCCAGGGTCCGGCCCTCCGCGACGTCCCGGAGAAGGCGCCGCATGATCTTCCCGCTCCGCGTCTTGGGGAGGTCGGCGGCGAAGATGATATCGTCGGGGCGCGCAATCGCACCGATCTTGGTCGCGACATGCTCTCTCAAGTCGTCCTTGACGCCCGGCGTGGGCTGGTGGCCTTCCTTCAAAGTCACGAACGCAGCGATGGCTTGACCCTTGAGCTCATGGGCCCTCCCCACCACCGCGGCCTCGGCCACGGTGGGATGATCGACGAGGGCGCTCTCCACCTCCATCGTCCCGATACGGTGCCCGGCAACGTTCAGTACATCGTCAACCCGCCCGAGAATCCACCAGTAGCCGTCCTCATCGACCTTGGCGCCGTCCCCGGCGAAGTAGCGTCCTGGGAACCGGCTCCAGTAGGTCTCCCGATACCGCGCGTCGTCACCGTAGATGGTGCGAAGCATACCGGGCCACGGCTCGGTGATGGTGAGGAACCCACCGCCCTCGGGCAGGGCCTGACCCGTGGAGTCGACCAGCTCGGCCACGACGCCTGGGAACGGAACCGTGGCCGACCCCGGTTTGGTCGTGGTGACCCCCGGGAGCGGTGTGATCATGATGGCGCCGGTCTCGGTCTGCCACCAGGTATCAACCACCGGGCAGCGTCCACCACCGATGTGCTCGTGATACCACATCCAGGCCTCCGGGTTGATCGGCTCACCGACCGTGCCCAGCAGGCGCAGGGTTGTGAGATCCCGCCGCTGGGGGAAGGCTGGTCCCCACTTCATGAAGGCCCGGATGGCGGTGGGTGCGGTATAGAAGACCGTCACTCCGTAGCGCTCCACGGTCTCCCAAAGGCGATCGCGGTCGGGCCAGTCGGGCGCACCCTCGTACATCACGACGGTCGCGCCATTGGCCAGGGGGCCGTACACGATGTAGGAATGACCGGTGACCCATCCGACGTCGGCGGTACACCAGAAGACGTCGTCCTCTTTTAGGTCGAAGACATACTTGGTCGTAGCCGTTGCCTGCGTCAGGTACCCGCCAGTAGTGTGGACGATCCCTTTTGGCTTTCCGGTTGTGCCCGACGTGTAGAGAATGAACAGCAAGTCCTCCGCATCCATCGCCTCGGGCGCGCAGTTCGCGTCGGCGGTATCGACGATGCGGTGCCACCAGTGGTCCCGGCCCTCCTGCATCGTGGCCCACGCCTCATCGCCCACTCCACCAACCCGCCGCCGCACGACCAGGACGTGGCGGATAGAGGGACATCCAGCGAGCGCCTCATCGGCCACGCGTTTGAGCGGGAGCACCTGACCGCGCCGGAAACCTCCATCGGCGGTGATCAACGCCACTGCTTCCGCATCGTTGATGCGGTCGCGGAGTGAGTCGGCTGAAAACCCGCCAAAGACCACCGAATGGACGGCGCCGATTCGGGCACAGGCCAGCATTGCTATGGCTGCTTCCGGGATCATAGGGAGGTATATCGCCACCCGGTCGCCACGTTTGACGCCGAGGCTCTTGAGCGCATTGGAGCACTGATTGACTTGTCGCGCCAGGTCCCAGTACGTCAGGACGCGGCGGTCCCCCGGCTCCCCTTCCCAGATCAGGGCTGCCTTGTTACGACGGGGACCCTTGAGATGACGGTCAACGCAGTTGACGGTCGCGTTCAGTTGGCCGTTTACGAACCACCTCGCGTGCGGAGGCTGCCAGTCAAGCACCTCCGTCCACGGCCGAATCCAGTCGAGAGCGCGAGCCTGATTGGCCCAGAAGGCCTCTCGATCCTGTGCTGCATCCTCGTACAGTGTCTCGATGGCATTGGCTTGAGCGGTAAAGGCGGCGGGGGGAGCGAATCGGCGTTGCTCGGACAGGAGCGTATCGAGTTGATTGTTCATTCGGCGGATGTTACTCCGGGTCATTCTCTTTGTGAAGTCTGTTGTGTGAGGCTCGTCACCCAAGTGCAAAAAGGTGCTTTGCAGAATCCCGGAGGCCGCCGCGGTTCGCGGGGTGAGGTGACCGATTTTGCGCCACACGAAGGGTCATAAGTCCTTGCCTCACATATCCTTCGGAGTGCTGGCACCGCTCTGGCCATGCTTAAGGGGGCGACTTCCGAGGGTGTCGGTGGCGCTCTGCCGAGCACCCGGGTGTCGTGGCTTGGCGGTGCATTAGCCGCGTCTTTCTCTTAACTGGTGGGAGACCCTCTGAGCGTGGCCAGCAACAACTCGGTGCCTCGCAAGATTGCCGCCCCGGAGACCCTTGGGCTGGATACGCGCCACGAGTTTCGTCGTGCCGCGATCGACCTGCTCGATACCCTGCCGGAGGGGCGCGGAAGGCTGGTAATCGATTTGGGCCCCACGTCTCACGTGGATTCCGCTGGTCTTGGCGCGTTGATGCTCATTCAGCGTCATGCCGCCGAGCGACGCCAGATCGTGGCGCTCGAGGGCGCGAGCGATGAGCTTCGATTCCTGCTGACGCTCACCAAGCTGGATGATTTGTTCGAGGTCTCGACCTCGTAGACGTCCGGTATCTGCTCTTCTCAGTTTTCTCCCCCGAAGGTATCTTCCGCCCCAGTCTTTACCCCGGCTTTGCCGCGCGCGCCGGAGCGTTGACGCCGTCATCGTTCGATGCGTCGTGCCGCGCCGGTACATCGCACCACGCCGACGTATCGTCTGCCGGCCATTACTCGACGAGCCCCGGTTGCCGCCATCGTCCCTGACTCCTGGAAGCCGAGACCCTTCCGCCGCCGAGATGCCGATACCGATGTCTCAGGCTGACCTCCCCGTGTTGGAGGGGGAGGGTCTCGAGCGGGCATTCGGGACCCTTAGGGTCCTTCGAGGGATAGATCTCGCGATCCTGCGAGGACAGGCGCTGGTCGTGTTTGGGCCGAACGGCGCCGGCAAGACGACCCTCCTCAAGATCCTGGCGGGGCTGATGCGGCCAACCGCGGGGACGGTCCGCGTAATGGGCAATCCGGTGCGGGCCCAGGAGCCCGAGACCCGACGCCCGATTGGGCTCCTATCGCACCAGACGCTCCTGTACGACGACCTCACCCCACTCGAGAACCTGATGTTCGCCGCACGACTCTACGGCCTCGCCGATCCCAGAGGCACCTCACTCCAGGCGCTCGAGGCGCTGGCGGTGTCCGCGCGGGCAACCGACCCTCTACGGGAACTCAGCCGCGGGACCGTCCAACGGGTGGCGATCGCCCGATCGTTACTCCACGATCCGAGCATTGTGCTGCTCGACGAGCCGTTCACCGGCCTCGATGTGGTCGGCGCGGAACTCTTCCGCGGTGTCTTGGCGGGGGAGTTGGGCCGCGGCCGTACCATCGTGCTGGTGACGCACCAACTCGCGGAGGTCTGGGAACTCGCCACTCACATCGGGGTCTTGCTCGACGGTCGGTGGGCCCTCTATGAGGAGCGCCCGGCTGATCTCGGGGACTTTCTTCCGCGCTACGGGGAGTTGTTGCGTGGGTAGCTGGCTTCGCCTGGCCG
>JABDII010000071.1 GCA_013003805.1 Gemmatimonadales bacterium | reverse complement strand
CCCCACGATCGGCGGCCCACGCGCCCCGGTCCGCCCATCGCACCAGCTCCGGCGCCTTGGGGTCGACGGTCTCCTGTCCCGCTACGGCCCGGGTCTCCCATTTGTTGCGGTCCAGCAGGACCACCGCCCCGCGGTCGAACGGCAGCGCTCGGGCGGCGAGGTTGACCACCGACTGGAGCACCCGGTCGAGGTCAAGCGTGGCCGTGATCTCCTGGCTGATCTCGAGCAGGAGTGCGAGGTCACGGGCTCGCTTCTCGGCGGTGTGCAACTGGGCGTTTCGGAGCGCCTGGGCCGCGCTGGTCGCGAGGACCTCGAGGATTTCCCGGTCGTTGTCGTCGAAGATCTTGGTGCCGGTGACCTTGTTGGTCACCTGGATGGCCCCGACGGTCTCGCCCTTCGCCATCATCGGGCTCGCCATGACCGTGGTGGCGATCATTTGGCTCGAGCGGTCGATCCCCTCATGGAACCGCGGATCCTCGATGGCCTGGGCCACGATGGTCGAGCGTTGTTTCTCGGCGACGCTGCCCACGAATCCCGTCCCTGCCGGGACCGTGGTTCCGATCAGCTTTTCGCTGGCCGAGCCGAGGGCAATCTGGCAGCGGAGCTCCTCGCCTTCGGCAATCCAGAGCGAGCCCCCTTGGGCGCCCACGGCGTCCAGGACGGTGTTGAAGACCTGGGGAAGGAGCTCGTCGAAGTCGAGGGAGGAGTTGAACTCCTGGCTGACGGCTAACAAAAGGCGGAGACGCTCGACTTCATTGAGCGATTCCGCTGCCGCCGACGTGGTGCCCGGTTCGTCGGCCATAGGGGTACCGCCTTCCGCGTGGGCGATCCTGGGACTAGCTCGCGAATCACCGCACTGGGGTTGAAGCGCTTCCTACTGGTCCTTCGAAGGTTTGGTCGCCGCGTGCTCTCGGGTCAAGTTGAGATGGCTCGCGGCGTGCTCGAGTGAATCTGGAGGCCGGCGTGGGGCTCCGCTAGGGCGACATTCCGGCTGGAACTCCGGTTTCCACGCGGCCCGCACCATGGCCATTCGTTCCTTGAAGTCCTCGACGCTCAACTCCAGCGCTTCCGCCTCCCAATCGATCGCCTGTCGGATAGTCTCGCGCTGCTCGGGGGTGAGCAGCATCCGATAGGCGATGCGTGATCCTTTCATGATTCTTTCTCGATGATGACGCAGTGGGACCGGGAAGGCGTCCAAGACGCCTCCCGTGTCCCGTGCCATCACCTCAGCCCTGGAACTTCGGGCCGGGCCGTGCCATCGCTGGCGCGATCCGCTCTTCCAGCTCCTCGACATTCAGCTCCAGCGCCTCGGTGTCTTTGCCGGTGGCCTTGCGGACGAGTTCCCGCTGCGCTGGGGTCAACTCGATCCGGACCGATCCCTTACTGGCAGACATGCTCTCCTCCCGCGTGTACTGGGTACTGAGGGTATAGGAGCACGCCCGGACGGACGTGCTCCAGCCCTCGATTCCCGCCCTACGGACGCAACTTCGCCGGCGCGATCCGCTCTTCCAGCTCGTCCACGCTCAGCTCGAGTGCCTCGGCATCCTTGCCGGTCACGTTCCGGATGGCCGCCTTCTGCTCATCCGTCAGCTTGATCCGGACTGGCTCCTTGGAACCTGGCATTGGGTACCTCCTCTGGGGTTAAGGCCGACTTCGGCCTGTTGGGGTATCGAACGCAGCGGAACGATGCTGCCGTGTCGTGATTCTTCCGTGAATTCCACTTGCCGTTCCGTGAATCGCCCCTACCTTGGACTCTCTAAGCTCATTCCCGAGGGAACCTTGGGTCCTCTCACGCTCAGGCTGCTGGGCTCTCCTTGCGCCGTCCTGCCGGACTCCTCCATTGGGGTCGGAGTAAAGGACCTCGGCCTGCTAGCGTATCTGACCCTGGTGCCGGGACCCCATCGCCGCGAAGAGCTGGCCTCACTCCTGTGGGGGGAGTCCCTCGAGCCCCAGGCCAGGGCCTCACTCAGGCAGAGCCTTCGCCGGCTCAGGGCCGTCCTCGGCCCGGGGCTCGAGACCTCCCGTGAAGCGATCGAACTGACCTTCCCCGTTGAGTGTGATGTCCGGGCATTCGAGGCCCTGGCCGAATCCGATCCCGCCCAGGCCGTCGCCTTCAACATCCCGTCCTTCATGGTGGGGTTCTCGGTTCCGCACGCTCCGGATTTCGAGGAGTGGGTAGCTAACACGAGGCGAGGGCTACTACGGACGTATCACACGCTGCTCGCAAGCCTGGCCCGGGACGCCATGAAGCACTGGCGCTGGCACGAAGCGGCGGCCTACGCGGACCGGCTCCTCGACTCAGACCCGTTGTCG
Source organism: Gemmatimonadales bacterium (assembly GCA_013003805.1). Classification (GTDB taxonomy): domain Bacteria; phylum Gemmatimonadota; class Gemmatimonadetes; order Gemmatimonadales; family GWC2-71-9; genus JABDII01. The sequence continues at coordinate 515 of JABDII010000071.1, read as the reverse complement.
GACGAGGCCTGCCGGCTGGCGGTCGAGGGATGGTTCCTGGCTGGAGACCGGGGCGAGGCGCTCGCGCGTTTCTCCCGGCACGCCGAGGCCCTGTCGCGGGAGCTGGATACCAAGCCGAGCACCGCATTGGCGGAACTCCGCTCGCGGATCGAGGCGGACGCTGAGCCGTCAGCCAGGCCGATCTCAGATGAGTGGTCTGTCAGGACGCCCAATCTGGAGGGGCCTCTGATCGGTCGCGAGGACCAATGGGCTGCGTTGATGACCGTCTGGCAGAGCCTCTCCCGCGGTACCGAGCACGTGGTCTTAATTGAGGGGGAGGCCGGCGTAGGGAAGAGCCGGTTGGCAGACGAGTTGCTCCGGTGGGCAACGGCGGAAGGGGCGACGATTCTGCGCGGTCAAGGATACGACCCCAAGTCGGGCATTCCCTACGGCCCGGTGGTCGAGGCCCTGAGTGGCGCCATCGGTGCTCCCGGTCTTGCTGGGACCGATCCCCAGTGGCTCACCGAGGTTACGCG
>JABDII010000065.1 GCA_013003805.1 Gemmatimonadales bacterium | reverse complement strand
GACATACGTCATGAGAAAACACTTCCGGCCGACCGTGGTCCGACCGGTCGCGCTCGTTCCGCGGTTGATCGTGCTGTATTCGCGGACCACCGTCTCGTCACCGATCTCGACCCAGGTCTCTTCGCCGCGGTACTTGAGGTCCTGCGGATCACCGCCGACCACCGTGCCCTGACCGATGCGGACCCGTGAGCCAAGACGGGTGTTGCACTCGAGAGTGGCCTGCGGACCAATCCACGAGCCGTCGCCGATGGTGACTGCGGGACCGACGATGGCGAAGGGACTGACGGTGACGTCGCGACCCAGCTCGGCACTGGGGTCGACGATCGCACTCGGATGGATAGAGACGGTCATCGGTCCATCACGCGGGCCATCATGTCTGCCTCGGCGGCGACGTCCCCGTCGACGTACGCGACCCCGCGCATGCGACAGGTCTTCCCGCGGAACTGCACCAGTTCGAGCTCGCAGCGGAGCTGGTCTCCCGGGACGACGGGGCGGCGAAACTTCACGTTGTCCAAGGACATAAAGTACACCACCTTCTCTTCGCGATCTTCGATGGCGCCGAGCAGGAGCATTCCGCCCACCTGCGCCATCGCCTCGATAATCAGGACGCCCGGCATGATGGGGTGCCCGGGGAAGTGTCCCTGAAAAAACGGCTCGTTGATGGTGACGTTCTTGATTCCAACGGCCCGCCTGGTCCCCTCCAGTTCGATGATGCGATCGACCAGGAGAATGGGGTAGCGGTGCGGAATGACGTCGAGGATTTGCGCAATGTCCATGGCGTAACCGTTGTGGTGTGCCCGGCGGGTGATTGCCTGCGCCAACGCGATGTTCCCGTGGTGAGTGGGTCTCGTGGCTACAACATGGGCCTCGAGCCGTGCCCCGAGCAATGTGAGATCGCCGACGATGTCGCCGGTCTTGTGACGAAGAAACTCGTCCGGCCACCGAAGGTCCGTTCCTTCCACGCCGTCCGCGGTGAGCACGACCGCATTCTCCGTCGAAGCTCCCTTGATCAGGCCCTTCGCCCGAAGCGTGTCCACCTCGCTCACGAAGCCAAATGTACGGGCCGGCGCGATTTCTTTGGCGAATCCGCCCTCGGTCACGTCGTACGTGCCCACCTGACGGCCGATCAACGGGTGGTCCCATTCGATCGTCGTGGTGAGGCGGAGTCCGTCGGCCGGAGCGACCACGTAGGTGGCGTCGCCGTCGGTGACCTCGAACGGGCTCGTGATACGGTAGACCACGGCTTCCCCGCCATGGTCGACCGGCCCGGCCTCTGCGACGAGGTCCATGTACGGTTTGAAAGACCCGTCCACAATGGGCGGCTCCGGCCCGTCGATCTCGATCAGGAGATCGTCGAGGCGGAAGGCACCGATGGCTGCCAGCAAGTGCTCGACCGTGTGGATGGCGGATGCGCCGGTGCCGAGCCCGGTGCGCCGCTCAGTGACACTCACCTCGGAAAGACGGGCCGGGATGGGCTGCGCATCGGCGTGGTCGGTTCGTTGGAAGACGATGCCGTGTCCTGCCTTGGCTGGCTGGCAGGTCACGGTCGTACGGCACCCCGTGTGGAGGCCGATGCCGGAGATCGAGGCAGCGCGTTCGACGGTGCGTCTAGGCGCCACGTTTCCGCTCCCGAACCAGGGTCTCGATCTCGCGGAGGATGGCGCCCAGGCGATACATGGCCGCTTGCCCGCGCATGAACTCACGATGGGGGCGCGCCGGGAAGCCGCTCACGGTCGCCTGGTCGGGTAGGTCGCCGGTGACTCCAGCCTGGCTCGCGACCCGGGCGCCGCTCCCAATAGCGACATGGTGAACAACGCCCGCCTGGCCGGCGAGGATCGCATCGTCACCGATCGTAACGCTTCCGGCAACGCCGACTCCCGACATAAAGAGGCATCGCTGGCCGATCCGGACGTTGTGCGCGATATGCACTAAGTTGTCGATCTTGCTCCCCCGCCCGATCACCGTATCGTCGATGCTGCCCCGGTCGACGCAGCTATTGGATCCGATCTCGACTTCGTCCTCGATGATGCAGCGGCCAACGTGTGGCATGCGGAGATGCCCTTCTTGGGAGGGGACGTACCCGAAGCCTGGCCCTCCGAGTACCACCCCGGCCTTGATGATGACCCGATCCCCGATCGTCGTACCCCGATAGCAGACCGCGTGGTGATCGAGCACCGTGTCTTCGCCTACGGTCACACCCGCCTCGAGCACGACCCCCGCACCGAGCCGTGAACGCGCGCCCACACGCACGTGTTCCCCAAGCAGCGCGTGTGGGCCGATGGTCACATCCGGGCCCAGGGATGCGCCGCGTCCGATCAGAGCTGTTGGATGGACCCCGGCCCTTGGCACCGGCTCAGGAGCTAGGGCGAGCAGGGCCTCACGCAGGGCGCGATGGGGGTCGTCCACCACGATTCGAGTCCGGGGGCCGAGCGGCTCGGCGGCAAGCTCCTGGGTGACCAGCACGGCCGCGGCCTGGCTTGCGCGGAACTCTGGCAGGTACTTGGCAGAAGACAAAAAGGTGAGCGAGCCGGCGCCGGCACGGTCGATCGGGCCAACGCCGGTGAGAAGGGTTTCTCCTTCGCCAAGCAGGCGGCCACCGACCAAGTCGGCGACCGCCTGCGCAGTGAGTGCCTGGGAGTTCACCTCCCTAGCTGCCACTCTCTTTCAGCTGTTCGATTATTCGCTCCGTTAAGTCGAGGGTTCGATCGGCGGAGACGATACCCGCGCCGTCGGCGCTTACATCGAAGATGATGGCGTAGTTGCCGCTGGCGCGAACGCCATCGATCACCGTATTGACCCGTTGCTCGATGGGTCCGAGTAGCTCCCGTTGCCGAGTGTCCGCTCGTTGCTGGAGGTCTCGGGTTCGCTGTTCCAGCGTCTGCTGTTGCTGAACCAACTCTTGTCGCTTGGTGTCCCGAGCGGTTGGGCTCAGGACGACCGACGACTGCTCGAATTCACGCGCCGCCGAGTCGAGGGTGGATTGGAGCCGCTGAATCTCGTTGCGGTAGCTCTGAAGCTCCCGCGTGAAGATGGACTCGGCCTCGGCATACCCCGGCGTCGATTGGAGAATGAGGCGGGCGTTCACGTACCCGATCTTGATGGGCCCGGCCGGCTGCTGCGCCGACGCGGTTGCCGCCAGGCTGAGACCCAGAACGGCGGCCCCCAAGAACGTCCTCACTATCAAGTTCCTCATCGTGTGCTCCCTACCTGAATGTATCAATCAAAAGGTTAGAAGAAATTGCCAAGCTTGAAATGCAGCTTCCACCCGGGATCGGGACTCCCACTGCTATCTACCCGGTCGAAGCCATAGCCCAGATCGATACCGATCGGGCCCAACGGGGACAAGAGTGCGACCCCGAAGCCAGCGCCGCGGAAGAGTCGGGTCGGATCGTACTGTTCCGGCTCCCGATAGACGTTCCCGGCATCGAGAAAGCTACTCACATAGAGCGATTGGCTAATGCGGGCGCCTACCTCGACTGTGAATGCGGCATAGGTCTTTCCGAAAGCCTCCGGCGGAGCGTTGTTCCCTCCAGCTAGCGGATTGAAGCCGTCCGGCGTAATGGCGAATTCCTCGTACCCGCGCAGCGGGACGCCGAATTGGGTACCGCCCATGGAGTAGAGTTCGGTGAAGAACGGGCCGGCATCGCCGAAGATGAATCCGGACTTGGCGGTGAGCCCCAGCACAAACATGATACCGCCGGCAAAGTCACCCTCCCCACCGCCCATCCGCCCCAGCGGGGCATACCACCGGCCTTCGAGATCGAATTTGCGGTAGGCCCCGGTACCGCCGAGGAATCCGCCGTTGAGTTCGAGACTCGTGTTGATCAGCGCGCCCGCGCTGGCAAATGGCAGCCCGATCCTGGTGTCGCGCAGGATACTGGCGCCGAGGGTCGAGCGAGTACAGTTGGTGCAGGTGAACCTGCTCCGGAGGTCTTCCGAACCCTCGGTGAACTTGATCAGCTGAAGACCATACGAGCCGAACACGCGCGTGAAGCGCGATCCGAAGAACGGGAACCCGACCCGGATGCTTCCGCCCACCTGCCGGCGCCGGCCGAGGTCTTCGATCGTGAAGCGCTGGCGGGAATTGAACAGGGAGATGGTCCCCGAGATCCGGCTTTCCTTGATGGCTGGATCGGTGTAGCTCAGGGTGAAGTCGTTGATATTCCGGCCGAACTGCCATTGAAACCGCCCGCGCTTGCCCCGGCCGAAGAGATTGGGCTCTTCCAGTCCCAAGAAGCCACCCAAGCCGGTGCCCTGCCCGACGGAGGCGCCGAAGTTGATGTTGCCGGTCCGGCGTTCCTGGATCTTGAAGGTGATATCCACATCCTGGCCGTTGGGCGCCTGCGTGACATCGGGGGGAGGCAGGGGTTCCTGGAAGAACCCGAGACTCGAGATTTGCTGGTAAGATCGGATGAGGAGATCGCGGCTGAACAGCGAGCCGGGGGCAAGGAGGATTGCTTCCCGCACCACCCGTTCGTGCGTAACGTCGTTGCCGACGATGTTGATCTTGTTGACCGTCGCCGGAGTCCCCTCGCGGACGGCCCAGCGCAGGTCCACCACCTGGGTCCCGTCGGGGCCGGTGCGGCGAGTCTGTTCCGGCCGGACCGTCGCGTAGATATAGCCGGTGTTGGCGTAGAGTGAGCGAACCTCTTCGGTCGCGTCGAACCATGCGGTCTGGTTGAACGGGAGGCCGGCCTCCGGCAGCTGTTGGCCGGGGAGGCCGATGGCCTCCCGGCCTCCAAACGGGTAGCGTGCCGCGAGGTCGTCGGTCGAGAACCGGCGGTTGCCGGAGATCTCGAAGGTCCCGACTTGGTACACCGGGCCCTCGTCAACTTCGAGCGTGAGCACGGCCTTGCCCGTGACCGAGTCCGGCACCAGGTCGTGGCTCAGGACCCTGAAGTCGATGTGGCCGTTCTCGGCGTACCACCTGGGCAGTCGTTCCCGCATGTCCTGCTCCAGGCGATCCTCGTCGAACTCGCCTTTCTGGAACCACCAGAACCCTTCGGGTCGGGTGGACATGTGCTTCGAGATCGTCTTGTCGTCGAACCTGCTGTTGCCCTCGATGGCGACCTGGCCGACCGCAACGCGTTGCCCCTCGCTGACCTCGAAGACGACGCGTACCGCCCCGTCCGGCGTGGGAGTCTCCTTCACGGTGACCTGAGCCGCGTAGTATCCGCGATCGGTGTACAGCGAGTCGATGGCGGTCCGGGCTCGCTCGACCGCGTTCCGATCGATCGGCCTTCCCTCTCTGATTCGCACCCGGTCCTTGACGGTCCCCAGGGAGACTCGGTCCGTCCCGGTCACCACCCACCGCTCGAGGAGCGGGCGTTCTCTGACGCGAAAGGCCAGGACCAGCTTGTCGTTGACCTCGCGTTGCTCGACAGCGACGTCGTCGAATTGTCCGGTCCGGAACAGGTTCCTAACAGCGCGCTGGATGTCGCGGTAATTCACCGATTGGCCGACGGCGATGCCGGCCGTCCCGATGATCTGAGGATCGGTGAGCCGGTCCTCGCCCTCGACCACGATGCTATCGACGGTGGTGCTTGCGGGTTCCTGCGCCATCACGGTCCCGGCGCCAAGACCGAGACCAAGCGGTGCGCTCGCGAGGAGGAGGGCGCGGAGGAAGCGAGACTGCGATGCCGGCTTTCCCGGCCTATCGAATGGCAACGGTGTTACGCCTCCGAACCCGAGCCTGTCAAAGCGCTGAAGGAGAGGCGGTCGCCGTCGGGGTGGACATCCACCTCGACATCTTCGCCTCGCCCGAATTCCCCGAGCAGAATCTTCTCGCTCAACGGATCCTCGATGTACTTCTGGATGGTCCGCTTGAGCGGCCGGGCACCATAGTTCTGGTCAAAACCATGCTCGACCAGGAAGTCGATGGCGGCTGGGGTAAGGCGCACCTCGTCGCCGAGGCGGCGCTTGACCTCCTCGAGCAGGATCGTGACGATTTGCGCGATGTGATCCTTGCTGAGCGGGTGGAAGACGATGGTATCATCCAGTCGGTTCAGGAACTCGGGATTGAACACCCTGGTCAGCTCGTCTCTAATCTTCTCTGACATCCGCTCGAACGACGTCTCCTGATTGTCGGCGTGGAAGCCCATGCTCTTGCCCTGCGTAATGTCGCGGGCGCCGACGTTCGAGGTCATGATCACGACCGTGTTCTTGAAGTCGATGACGCGGCCGTAGTTGTCGGTGAGATGGCCCTCATCCAACACCTGGAGCAAGATGTTGAACACATCGGGATGGGCCTTCTCGATTTCGTCCAACAGCACGACCGAATACGGCTTCCGGCGAACGGACTTGGTCAGGGCGCCGGAGTCTTCGTAGCCCACGTAACCCGGAGGAGCTCCGATCAGACGGGAGACCGAGAACTTCTCCATGTATTCGGACATGTCGACCCGAATGAGGGCCGCGGGATCGGCGAACAGGAACTTCGCCAGCGCCCGGGCCAGCTCGGTCTTCCCGACGCCGGTGGGCCCGCAGAAAATGAACGAGCCGATGGGGCGATCGGGGTCCTTGAGCCCCGCCCGGGAACGCCGGATGGCCCGGGCCACGGCCTTAATGGCCTCGTCTTGTCCGACCACGGAGCGATGGATCTCGTCCTCCATCCGCAGCAACCTGGATGTCTCGGCTTCCTGGAGCCGGGTGACGGGGATCCCCGTCCACCGCGACACGATGAACGCCACGGCCTCCTCGTCGATTTCCGGACGGTGGGTTTGGCGCTCTTCTTCCCAGGCTTCCTGGCGTTGCCGAATCTCGTTCTGGAGTTCGCGTTCCCGGTCGCGCAAGGCAGCTGCCCGCTCGAAATTCTGATCGCGAACGGAATTCTCCTTCTCGACGTTGACCTTTTCGAGCTCTTCCTTGAGTGCCGCAACCTCCGGCGGGGGCGCCTGCGAGGCCAACCGGGCCCGAGCGCCAGCCTCATCAATCACGTCGATGGCCTTATCCGGGAGGAATCGGTCGGTGATATACCGGTCGGAGAGCTTTGCCGCGGCATCGAGCGTGTCGTCCGGAATATTGATGCGGTGATGATCCTCATACTTCTTCCGGAGTCCCTTCAAGATCTCGATCGTCTCGTCGACGGTAGGCGGCTCGACGACCACGGTCTGGAAGCGCCGCTCGAGGGCGCCGTCCTTCTCGATGTACTTCCGGTATTCGTTGAGCGTCGATGCGCCGACACACTGGAGCTCACCGCGTGCCAACGCGGGCTTCAGCATGTTCGATGCGTCAATGGCCCCCTCGGCGGCCCCGGCGCCGACCAACGTGTGGAGTTCATCGATGAAGAGCACCACGTTCTTGTTTTGGGCGATCTCGTTCATGACCGCCTTGAGCCGCTCCTCGAACTGACCACGGTACTTTGTCCCGGCGATCACAGCGGCCATGTCCAGGGAAAGGACCCGATGGTCGCGTAGGACATCGGGGCAGTTCCCATTGGCAATCAACAGGGCCAAGCCTTCGACGATCGCGGTCTTCCCCACGCCGGGCTCACCGATCAGCACCGGATTGTTCTTTTTGCGCCGCGCCAGGATCTCCATGACCCGCTGGATCTCCTGCTCGCGCCCGATCGTCGGGTCCAGCTGGTTGTCTGCGGCGAGCTGGGTCAGGTCGCGGCAAAAGTGATCGAGGGCCGGGGTCTTCGATTTCTTCTCGGTCTTCGTCCCGGTCCCGGTCGCGGCCGGAGCCCCTCCCGGCGCCGTCTGCGGCATGTCACTCCCAAGCAGGCGCAGCGTTTCCGCGCGGGATTGTTCCAGGGTGACCCCGGCGTCATTCAGCACCTGTGCCGCGATCCCCTTCTCTTCCCGGAGCAGGCCGAGCAGGAGGTGCTCGGTCCCGACGTACGAGTGATTGAGCTCTCGCGCCTCGGTCATGGCAAGTTCCAAGACCTTCTTGGCGCGCGAGGTGTACGGCAGGTCGGGGCCGGTCGATGCGGCAGCCTTCCCCTTCTTGACCGTCTCTTCGATCTTCTGCTGAACCTCGTCGAGTTCGACGTTGAGATTCGTGAGCACGGCGGCGGCAACGCCTTCGCCCTCACGGATCAGGCCGAGCAGGATGTGCTCGGTTCCCACGTACTCGTGATGGAGACGCGCCGCTTCCTCCCGCGCCATCTGGAGCACCTTGCGAACCCGATCGGTGAAGTTATAGCCGTTCATCTTCCAACCTTGGGCAACGAGGAAGGCGACCACGCCCGTCTATGCGGCGCGCCCGGCCTCCTCTTCGAGTGTCTGCCTCACGTAGGCCGCACGACGGATGGCGACCTCCACCCCGCTCACTTCCCCCGGCCCGTCTGAGGCCATGAGGTGGGCGGGCTGGGTATGGACGAGCAGCTTGTTCAGCGCGTACAGGCTCAGGCCGGGGACGAGGCTGAGCCCCACACCCAGACGCACGCCGCTCAGGAGATTCATCGTCTCCTCGAAGGAGAGCGAGCGGGCGTAGCGCAAGAGACCATACGCGCGCCAGACCTTGTCCTCGATCACCGAGGGGGCATCACGGAGGAGGACCTGGCGAGCCTGCTCTTCGTACGTAATCACCTGCTGGACCATCTTGCCGAGATGATCCAACAGGTCGAATTCACTCTTCCCGAGGGTCGTCTGGTTGGACAACTGGAAGTAATTGCCGACCACCTCGCTCCCCTCGCCATACAGCCCCCGAAACGTCAGGCCCACTTGCGAGAGACCCTGCAGGACCTTGGAGATTTCCTTGGTCAAGACCAGGCCAGGCAGGTGGATCAACACCGACGCACGGAGGCCGGTTCCGACATTGGTCGGACACGACGTAAGGTAACCAAACTCAGGGTGAAATGCGAAGGCAAGTCGTTGTCCCAGTTCACTGTCCGCGTCGTTGACCCCGTCGTAAGCCGCCTCCAGAGCGAACCCGGATTTGAGCCCCTGGAGCCGGAGATGATCCTGTTCGTTGACCATCACCCCGATATCGTTTTGGACGAGCAGGGCGGAGCCCGCTCGCACACGCGAGGCAGGGTCCAAGCCGGCGATATCCTTGCTCACCAAGTGCCGTTCATGCAGCAGTTGGCGGTCGAGCTGGGGCAGCTGGTCGAGGCGGATGAGCATCGCGTGGTCCAGCGGCTCGACGTCTTCCGCTGCCGCGCGGACCTCGGTGAGGATCTCTTCCCGCTCGCCGGCTGAGTTGCGCACGCCGAACACTCGGCCCGCGAGGTTCCGGGCCAGCCGGATCCGCGTCGACAGGACCAGGTCGCTGTGAGGACCGCTCGCGTCGAGCCATCCCATGCCGCCATCGCTTAGCAAGCTCAAGTCGATCATTCCAACGCCCGGAGTTGATCGCGCACTTCAGCCGCGCGCTCGAAGTTTTCGGTTTCGATCGCCCGTTCGAGCTGCTCCCTGAGGTCACGCACCTGGGCTTCGGCATCGCGCAGCGCCGGCGAGCCGGGAGCAGCATACCGTTCACCAAGATGATGCGTGGAGCCGTGCAGCCGTCGCAGGAGCTCCCGGAGCGGCCGAACGAACGTCGTGTAGCACAGGGGACACCCCAGCCGGCCGATGTCCCGGAAATCCTGGAGTGTGGCCCCACAATCCTCGCAACGCAGGTGTCCCAGGCCCGCTGTCTCGGTTTCGGGGAGCCCGGCCCCGACTTCCTTGCCCACCGTGGCGAGCAGGCTCCCGAGCGGGCTCTTCTCGAGCTCCACGTCACTCTCGATGCCGCGTTCCGCCGCACAGCGCTCGCACAGGTGCACCGTGCTCACCTCATTGTCGACGATCTGGGTGAGATGGACGACAGCCTCACGCTCACCGCACTGTTGGCAATTCATCAGGGCATCGCCTCCACGCCCGGGACGGGGATGAGCCGACCGTCCTCCAGGGTGAGCACACGGTCGGCCCGGGCCGCCAGGAGCCGGTTATGGGTGACGATCACCAGCGCCGTCTCGAGATCGCGGGCCATCCCGGCCAACAAGTCGTGCAAGCGTTCGCTGTTGCGATGATCGAGATTGCCTGAAGGTTCATCCGCCAACACGACCAGCGGATCGGTGGCCAACGCCCGAGCCAGCGCCACGCGCTGCTGCTCCCCACCCGAAAGCTGCGTGGGTCGATGGCTCAAGCGGGGTCCCAACCCCACGGTGGTCAGGAGCTCTTCCGCCCGGCGGAGGGCATCCGCTTCGGGGACCCCCGCGATCAGGAGCGGCATGGCGACATTCTCCCGCGCCGTGAACTCGCGGAGCAGATGGTGGAATTGGAAGACGAACCCGATCTTCCGATTCCGAGCGACGGCCAAGTCGGTCGGTGTGCTCTCGCCGTAGCTCTGTCCATCGAGACGGACCTCACCGGAGGTCGGCCTGTCCAAGGCACCGAGGAGGTGCAGCAGCGTGCTCTTCCCCGTACCGCTCTCGCCCACGATGGCCACGAACTCCCCCCGGCGAACCTCGAGGTTCACGTCCGTGAGCACCTCGATCGGCTGCCCGTCTCCCCCGACGTACACTTTCCGAAGCCCGATCGCGGTCAACATGGTGTCACTCGTACCGGATGGCGTCGACCGGAGACAACCGCGTGGCCGCACGCGACGGGTACATGGTCGCGAGGATGGCGAGCAGGAAACTCGCCGTCACGACTACCAGCACATCCAACGGTTGAATCCGAATCGGCAAGTGATCGATCAGATAGATCGACGGGTCGATCCTGATCCAGCGCCATCGGTCAACCGCAGCACCCACCAGGAGCCCGCCGATCACCCCCAGCCCAACGCCGACCATACCGATGATCGCTCCCTGGGCCAGGAAGACCCGGCCGATCCCACGCCCGGTCAACCCCATCGCCTGCAGGATGCCAATCTCCCGGGTCTTCTCCGAGACGATCATCGTGAGGGTGCCGACGATGTTGAAACCGGCTACGATCATGATGAAGAATATGATCAACCCCATGGCCAGCTTCTCCAGCTTGAGCGCGCTGAACAACGCCGAGTTCTGACTCTGCCAGTCCAAGGCCCGGTACGGGTATCCGAGGCGTTCGGCCAAGCGGTCCCCGACAATTTGGGCCTTCCACGGGTCGTCGACCCGCACCTCGATGGCCGACACGGCCTCGCCCAGACCGGCAAACTCCTGCGCGATGGGGCGGGCAATGACCACGAGCTTGTTGTCGTACTGAAACATGCCCGTATCGAACAGCCCGGTGACCTCGAACCGCCAGTACCGTGCCGTGGGATACCCGGTCACGGGGCTGACCTGAGGATTGGGGGACACCAGGGTGACGACGTCGCCGGGATACGCCCCGAGCCGCCCTGCAAGCCTGGTACCGAGGAGGATGGCCCCGTCGACATCATCCAGTGAGGCGCGGAGCGTGAGGTCGCCCTCGGTCACTGCGTCCGGTAACGAGGTCACTGGGGTGACACCGCCGGTATCCGGTTCGATCCCCTGCACCATGACTCCCTCGGCATAGTCCGCCCCGGCGGAGATGACCGATTCGGTCAGTACCTGGGGAGCGGCGGCCACCAC
>JABDII010000060.1 GCA_013003805.1 Gemmatimonadales bacterium | reverse complement strand
GGACATATATCCCCGTGACCCTCGCATGGCCTATCTCCAGGGGGTCATTGCGCAGACACTCAGTAGGAAACATCAGGCTCGCATCGCATTCTATAGGTTCTTGGCGATCGCTCCGAGTCGTTATGGTGAGCAGATCACCGAAGTGCGTGGCTACCTCACCGCACTGAATGAGCCTACAGGTCAGCAGATGCCCTAGCGTGCTCTGTGATAACCGACCGACACGCCTTCTACCGGCAAATGCAATTGGCGAAGCGCCACCTCACCACCCTTGGATCAGCAATGAATCGGCCACATAGCCTACCGAGATACCGCCGCTTCATATTTGCATCCCTTCTGCTGTGCGCGAGCGGAGGAGGCAGCATCAGTTCCATTGTTGGCCAGAGTGCCTATGAGCAGCTGCAGGCCTTCAGTGGAGTCCTGAATCAAATACGCATGAACCACGTTGATTCGGTCACGACCCGGCAGTTGGTGCGAGCGGCAATCGACGGCATGCTGGGTTCGTTGGATCCGCACAGCTACTTCCTCGCGCGTGAGGATGCAGACCGCCTCCTCGCCTGGCGAGCAGGGGAATTGGCAGCGACGGGCATCATCCTTGAGACCATCGACGATACGCCCACCGTGCACGCCGTGTACCCACGAAGCCCAGCGGACAAGGCTGGAATCTCGCCAGGGGATCGCCTGGTAGCGATAGACGACTCCAGTGTCTCCGGAGTCACAACTTCGGTGATACGCACCTGGTTGCTCGGAACAGTAGGCAAGCAAGTAACGCTCTCTCTCGAACGCGGCTCGGTGCTCGAACCCGATACCCTTCGAGTGCGTCTCAAGTACCAGCCCATCAAGCCGGTCGCGATTGCCGCGACAGCAATGGCGGATGATTCCACAGGCTACATCCGGTTGCAGGAGTTCACCGGCGAAGCCGCGAAAGAACTCGAAAAGGCGGTGCAACGTCTGGTGGGTTCGCGAAAAGCCAAACACCTGATCCTGGACCTTCGGGGAAACCCCGGAGGTTCCTTGGAGGCAGCCGTTGCCGTCGCATCGCTGTTCCTGCCAAAGGACGTGCTGGTGTTCGAGATCCGAGGCAGGAGCAAGCGCGTCGATCAAGCCTTTCGAACGTCCCGGGATGGCAAATTCCGGTCTCTTCCTTTGATGCTCCTCATCGACGAGCAGAGTGCCAGCGCTTCAGAAGTCGTCGGCGGCTCGCTCCAGGACCATGACAGAGCGCTCATTCTTGGCCGGCGAAGCTTCGGTAAGGCACTCGTACAACTGCCGTTTGGCATTCCTCCGGCCGGCGATGCCGTTTGGCTCACGATCGGCTATGTGCTCACCCCAAGTGGTCGCCTGATTCAACGCCGATATGAAGGAATGAGCAAGGAACGGTACTACTCCTTGGCTGGCCGTGGAGGAAGCGAATCGGATACTCTCGACGCGTATGTAACAACAAGCGGGAGGCGAGTGGAGGGCAGGGGTGGAATCGCGCCAGACATAGAGTTCGACGCTCCTCCGTCAACCCCAGTCTGGCTAAGCGTCGCTTCGGATAGCAGCTTCGATCACGCTATTGCAGATAGCGTAGCTCACTCGCTCTCCGAGGCCACGTGGTCCGCCCAAACCTGGGCGAACTCAGCATCGGTCTGGGAGGCGGAGCTTCTCCCTCCCTTCCTCCGTCGCGTGCGCGCACGGCTCGGCGTGGCGGCAAGAACCACCCCCGGACTCGACCGTGCCATCGCCCGACAGCTGGCAGCACGAGTGGCAGAGGTGAGGTGGGGATCGGACGCGAGGGACGAACTGCTGCTGAGGTCAGATCTAGATGTATCGGCCGCGTTGGAGCACATTCCCCGTCTAGAGAGTTTCCTTCGAAGGTCGGGGTCGGATGTCAAATCGGAATGAGGGCCTTGCCGGAAGCCTGATTGGTGGAGAACCACCCGGAGTTGCCAACTCGCTCTCAAGCCCTCGAGGCCTCAAGGAAGGACCACGCCTCGCGCGTTTGATGCTGGCTGCCCTTGCTCTAGGGGTCGTTTCCTCGGGCTGTGGATCGTCTGCCCCTGCGACCCTCGCTGTCTTCGGCCGGGTCTGGACCGGCGATTCCTCCCAACCCTGGGCCCAAGCACTGGCCGTCCAGGGAGACACCATCTTCGCGGTGGGCGACAGCGCCGCCATCGCCGCACTGATCGGCCCGAACACCGAAGTTCTGCACAACGGTCGGGCGATGATCGTGCCGGGGCTCATGGATGACCATACCCACTTCATGAGCGGCGGCTTCCAGCTGGCGAGCGTCGACCTGCGCGACGCCGGCTCGCCCGAGGAGTTCACCGCCCGGCTCGAGGCCCACGCGGCTCGCCTCCGACCCGGCGAATGGATCACCGGCGGCGACTGGGATCACGAACTCTGGCCCGAGGCAGGCCTGCCACGGCGGGATTGGATCGACTCCGTCACACCCGAGGTCCCCGTCTTCGTCTCCCGGCTGGACGGTCACATGGGGCTCGCCAACACGCTCGCCCTGGAGCTGGCCGGCATCTCGGCCGCGACGCCCGATGTCCCGGGCGGCGTCGTTGTCCGCTACCCCGGCGGCCGTGAGCCGACCGGGCTCCTCAAAGACAACGCGATGGATCCCCTCTGGGAGGCCATACCCGATGCATCCCCGACGCAGCGCGACTCGGCACTCACCCGAGCCATGCAGCACGCCGCCTCGAAGGGGGTGACGGCGATCGCGGAGATGGACGGCAGCTGGTGGAATTGGGCGGCCTATCGCCGGGCCCACGACGGGGGGAGGCTCACGCTTCGGGTGGCATTCCATCACCCTCTATCGGATTGGCGGGGCTTGGCGGATAGCATGGCTGGCCACGACTCAGTCGACGAATGGCTCTGGCTCGGCGGGGCCAAGGGATTCGTGGATGGCTCCCTCGGAAGCTCCACTGCCCTGTTCGATGAACCGTACAGCGA
>JABDII010000036.1 GCA_013003805.1 Gemmatimonadales bacterium | reverse complement strand
GCACTGCAACGAGGGGCGCTCTCTTTTAGGCAATCCCGCCGTGCACACCCGTAAGTGCTAACGCGTTGGATCGACTCCGGGAAAATAGAGCGACCCGATGCGCTGAGCCCGGAACACGTAGATCCCGTCGAGCCCGGTAAGCTCCCAGACCGGGGTCCCCTGCGGGCTCACCTCTACCACCCGGCCGGCACGGCCGAAGGACACTAGCCCCTTCCCGCTCGGGTAGAACTGGGTGCTCCCGCCCACCCGGGTCCAGGTGGTCGGCGAGTCGATGAACTCCCAGACCAGGTCGGCCGTCATGGCACCCGTGTCTAGTCTGTATCGGACCAGTCGGCTCGGGGCACTGAACCCGTTATCCAGGAGCTGGATCTCACCCGGGCCCACCAGCCGCACGCCGTGTTGGCCCTCGAACCCCCCCTTGGGGTCGTTCAGGAAGGTGAATTGGTTGGCCAGGCCGCCCAGGCGCCAGATGACCTGGCCGGTGCCGACATCCACCTTGGTGATCTCATCCAGGCTGCGGAACGATAGCAGCAGGTTGCCATCTGAATCGAACTCCATCCCGTTCCCATGGGTGAAGTTGACGTTCGGCCCCGCTCGTTCGCCCGCCGGGAGGTCGGTGATTTGGAAGTGGTCGAGCGCCTTCCACTCGAACAGAATCTGTCCGGTTGGGCTCACGTGCTGGAGCACGGTGCCCATCACGTTTGCGTTGCTCACGCCGCCCAGCGCCGAGAGGTCCATGACCCGATCCTCGTTGCAGAGAATCCAGTAGTCGCCGCCTTCGAGGACCATGAGATCGTGGAACCGCGTGTTCCATCCCACACATTGGAGTTCGCCGACTTCGGCGCCGAACTGGTCCAACACCAAGAAGCGTCGCATGTCGGGGGGGTCGGCCAGGCTCATCAACGTGTAGCGGCCGTTGGCGTGGGCCTGGACTGAGTTGAGGTTCCCGTTGGGAAAAAAGCGGTACCACACCACCCGGGCGGTGTTGTCGACTACCACTGCTCCATCAGGGAACGAGAGCAGGAGGACCCCGCCTGTCGTGTCCGCTCCCTGGGCCCCCATGGGTGGGATCCACGAGGGTAGGAATCCGGTAGCGAACGCGACCGTGTCGGCGATGTCCGTCATCTGGCCGGCGACGAGATTGATCTCGAGCGAATGGACGCTTGCCGGCTCGAGGCCGAACAGCGGGACCTGGACGACACTATCGCCACCGAAGCCGAAGGTCGGGGTAGTGCTCGGACCGGCCGATCCGGTCCAGAATCGCACAAATGCACTGTCGTATCGGAGGGCAGTGATGGTGACGGTCCCGCTGATGCGATTGAACGGGTTGGCGTCCACCGTGGCCTGACGAAACTCGGGAGGTGTCGGCCCAGGGCCACCGGGGTCATCGGAGCCGCAGGCTGTGGCCAGCAAGGCGAGAATGAGAAGGCCTGGAATGGGGCGGTTGTGGCACATTGGGCTTAGCCCTTCAGAAGGCCCGGATCGGGCTCGGTCCGTCGCAAAATTATCGCTAGAACGGCCCCGGAGTAACCACGTCCAGGCTTCCAATCCGAGGGGGATTCAGAAGTTGGGACTGCTTGGGAGACGTCCCACCTGAAGGGGCTCACACGATTACTCGGGGTCCTGAGGCCCCGTCAGGCGGGCCATTAAGCCGGTCGGGCCGAGTGGTGCACCATGACTACCAGGGCTCCCCAGATGGCCGTTCCGGCCATCAAATGGAACCCTCTGAGGCCCGGCGGTAGGAGCTGGAGGACCATGGCCGCCGCGATCCCGATCTGGATCACGGCCAGCCCGGCAGCCACCGCAACAGCCAGCCTCAAGTTCCGAAACGCAACGTCGGCTGGCTTTCGGGTCTTGACGAGAAGGGTGAACGCCAGCGCCAGAAAGCCGTAGGCCACGATCCGGTGGATCCAATGCACCAGGCCCAGGGTGCCCGATGGCGGAAGGACCCCTCCGTAGCAGAGCGGGAATCCCAGGCAGGCTGGGCCCGCGTCGAGGTTGGCCACGTTGGCGCCCAGCAGCACCGCGGCAAAGCCCACCAGCGCCGTAGTCCACGCGAGGCCATGGGTAGGATGCCGGTCGGCTGGGGTGGTAGTCTCGGGCGCGGGACGCGCCCGGAGGCCGGTCACCAACACGGCCGTTATGAGCAGGACCGCGTTGGTGAAGTGCACGATCACAACGGCGGGAGGCAGCTCGAGCTTGACTGTGACGGCGCCGAGCAGCACTTGGGTGACCAAGAGCACGGTGCCCAACGTGGCCGGCCAGAGCACCCGAGGTTCACTCCGGTGCCGCCACCACGCGGCCGCGGCCGTGGCGACAACCACGACACTCACCAACGCCGCCACCCAGCGGTGGAAGATCTCGATAAACGTGGCGAAGTCGAGTGGCGGGAACCACTCCCCGTTGCACTTGGGCCAATCGTCGCCGCATCCCATGCCCGAGCCGGTGATCCGGACGATCCCGCCCAGCACGATTAGACCAAACGAGAGCGCAGTCGCGAGGTAGGCGAGCCGCCGGACCATTGTGAAGCGATCGCCCGCAAGCGGTGGCGAGTCTGGAGTCGGTGAGTTCACAAGGGCCTCATGGAGGACGAACCCAGGCCAGGCCTGGGCCCGCGGATCGGAACGCGTTGGTCTGCTGTGGGGGAATATGGCGGTAAGAATGGCCTCGTCAGCGGCCTTGTCAAGGCAGCCGGGGCGGAGCAAGTTTGGCTGATCCTGCCCTCGCGGCCGGCCGCTCTTGCCCCATTAATCCTCTCAACTGAGCGACGCATGGAAACCATCGGCTGGCTGTCGATCCTTCCCCCCATCGTCGCCATCGGTCTCGCGATCAAGACCAAGCAGGTCTTCCTCTCGTTGAGCCTGTACATCTTTCTCGGCTGGACCATCATGCATGGATGGAACCCGCTGGCCGGCATGATCGAGTCGGTCGACGTGTTCGTGACCTCCGTGACCGATCCCGACAACGCGCGCACCCTCCTGTTCAGCGCGCTCATCGGCGCGATGATCACGTTCACCCAGATGTCCGGCGGGATGGAGGGGTTCATTGCCTTGATGGAGGGGAAGGGACTGGCCAAGTCGCGGCGCTCGGTCGGCATCATGACCGTGCTGGTCAGCATGGCGGTCTTTCTCGAGTCCAATTTCGGACTGTTGGTCTCGGGCTCGGTGGCGCGACCCTTGTTCGACAAGTGCCGGATCTCCCGGGAAAAGCTGAGCTACATCATCGACGCTACCTGCTCGCCCAAGTGCATTCTGATACCGCTCAACGCCTGGGGAGCCTATGTGATCGGGCTGCTGATCGCGCAAGGTGTCGACCAGCCGGTGCCGCTCTTGGTGGCGGCGCTCCCGCTCAATTTCTACGCGATCTTCGCCATCGGACTGGCACTCGTCGTGGTGCTGACGGGCTGGAACATCGGTCCGATGCGCGAAGCCGAGCGGCGCGTGCGGGAGGAGGGGAAGCTCTTGCGCGACGGCGCGGTTCCGATGATTGCTGCCGAGGTGGCGATGACGGAGAAGAAGCCGGGCGCGCCGGAGCGGGCCGTCAACATGATCGTCCCCATCGTCACCATGGTCGCCATGGTGCCGCTGGTGCTCTGGCTCACCGGCGACGGCAACATCATGCAGGGGAGCGGATCGCGCGCGGTCTTGTGGGGCGTGATCACCGGCCTCCTCTTGGCGGCCGTGATCTATCGGGTTCAGGGGATCATGACGATCGGCGAGGTCACCGAGAGCGCTATTAAGGGAATACAGGGGTTGATCCCGTTGGTAATCGTGCTGGCACTGGCCTTCACGATCGGCGCCACCACCCGGGCCCTGGGTACGGGGGTGTTCGTAGCCCAGGCGGCTCAGGCGGTGCTTCACCCCGGCTTGGTGCCTGCCACCGTGTTCTTGCTGGCCTGCTTTATTGCGTTCGCCACGGGGACCTCGTGGGGCACCTTCGCCATCATGATCCCGATCGTGATTCCCATGATCGCGATCCTCGACCTGCCCGCGAGCCTCACCCTAGCCGCGGCCCTGGGCGGCGGGATCTTCGGCGACCACTGTTCGCCCATCTCCGACAGCACCATCGTGGCCTCCATGGCGTCCGCCACCGACCACATCGATCACGTACGGACCCAGCTGCCCTATGCCCTCCTCGCGGCGAGTGGAGCGGTGGGGATGTTCGTGATTTTCGGGTTCATTCTGTGAGCTGAGACCGCGCCAATCGGGGCCTGCAAGCTGGCATCGTGTGTCGGATTGTCGCGCCAAGGTAACGAGGCCGGGCGCCATCTTGACCTACCGGGTGGCTCGCATATACTAGTCTGACAGTGACTTGTGGGGCCAGGCCGCACCCCCTTGCCCCGGCCACGAGGCCGGTACGAAGACCTTCTGTGGCTATCGTGTAAGTTCTTGTAGTACAATCAATTGGAGAGCAGGCGACGGCCTCGGTGCGGGCCGCCTCGCCGGGTCCGGGTCCGTGTGGCCGAGGCCACCGGTCTGGGCACTCTCCGCGCTTTCCACTTCTTCAAGGGATTCTCACATGAGATCTTGGATTCGTATGATCGCGCCGACGCTCTTGGGCGTGTGCGCGCTCGTGGTGTTTACGGGCTCGCTCAACGCGCAGGGTGTCACCAGCGCAGCCGTCGTGGGGAAGGTCACGCAGGCGGGTGGAGTTCCCGTCGATGGCGCGGTTGTCACCGTGCTCAACACCTCCACGGGCGGGCGCTGGCAAGCAGTGACCCGGGCCAGCGGGCGCTATTTCCTCGAGAACGTAGCGACCGGCGGTCCCTTCACCATCGAAGCGCGCGGTATCGGGTTCCAACCGTCCCGGAAGACCGGGATCATGTTGAACCTGGGGCAGCGCTACACGGCCAATTTCGAGCTCTCGACCTCGCCGGTCGAGCTGGAGGAATTGGCGGTCTCGGCCGCAGTCAACCCGCTCATCAACAGTGGTAGGACCGGTCCCGCGACGACGATCTCCGACACGGCGATCGCTCGCTATCCACTCTTGGGCCGGGACTTCACCAACTTGCTCCAGACGGCGCCTCAGGTGGTGGGCACGTCCGTCGGTGGGCAGAACAACCGGCTGAACGAGATCCAGGTCGACGGCGGGGTCAACAACGACCTGTTCGGCCTGGGCGGCACGGGCGCACCCGGCGGCCAAGTGCAGTCCAAGGCGGTATCGGTCGAGGCGGTGAAGGAGTTCCAGATCTTGATCGCGCCGTTCGACCTGCGCCAGGGCAACTTCACCGGCGGCTTGGTCAATGCCATCACCAAGTCGGGCAACAACGACTATCACTTCTCGATGTTCGGCTACCGTCAGTCGAGCAGGGACCTCGGCATTCGATTGGTAGGCGACACCGAGACCGGCGACACGGTCTCCGACTTCTCGGTGACCCAATTCGGCGGCACGTTCAGTGGCCCCATCGTCCGCGATAAGGCCCACTTCTTCATCTCGGCCGACATTCAGGATCAGTCGGTGCCGTTCGACGGCGTCACCCTGGCCGAGGCGGGTGCGCTGGCGGGCGATGTTACTCGGATGCAGGCCGTGCTCAGCGCGGCGGGGCTCGATGCCGGAGACGCTGGCGCCTTTACCACCCAACAACCCAACGACCTGTTCCTCGGCAAGATCGACTGGCAAATCGCGGCCAACAGCCGGCTTGCGCTTACCTACAATTACGTGACCGCAGGTGAGGGCACCATCCTGCGCAGTCAGAACGACGACTACGGCTTGTCGAGTCACAGCTATAATCAAGAGTTCAGCAACCACACCATCCGGGCGAACCTGAATTCGGTCATCAGCGACCGATTCTCGAACGAGCTCATCCTGGGCTATCAGCGGCTCCGCGACGAACGCAAACCCGCTACCACCTTCCCGACCATCAATGTCGAATCCGGCACCGCCGAGTTGTTGGCGGGGGCCGAACGATTCAGCCACGACAACGCGCTGGATCAGGATGTCTGGGAGATAACCAACAACTTCACGTTCGATGTCGGCGAAGCGCACCGGATCACCATCGGGACCCACAACGAGTACTTCAAGTTCCGGAACGTGTTCTTCCCGCAGTCGCTCGGGCAGTGGTCGTTCGATTCGATCGACGACTTCGAGATGGGCATTCCGGCCAAGTACGATCGCGCCATTGCGCTCGTTCCTGGTGGGCCGGAGGCGAACTGGGCCGTGTACCAGTTGGGCCTGTACGTCCAAGATCGGTGGGCACCGACTCCCAACCTCACCGTCACCGGTGGGGTGCGGATGGATGTGCCGATCTTCCCGGACAAGCCCAATGCCAATGCGGCCTTTAACGCCAGCGCGATCGGGGTCCAGACGGACGAATTCCCGAGCGGCAACATCCTCTGGTCTCCCCGGCTAGGCTTCAATTACGACGTGAAGGGTGACAATACCACCGTCGTCCGCGGCGGCGTCGGCCTGTTCGCGGGCCGCCCGGCCTACGTGTGGCTCTCGAACGCGTACAGCAACAGCGGCGTCGAGCAGGCCAATCTGGACTGCTTCGGCCCCAGCCCGGAACTGACCGCGGCGTACACCGGCCCCGCCACGGTGCTGGATGCCTGCCCCACGACTGGCGCTCCAGTGCCAGGGATTCCCCGGATCAACGCGTTCGATCCCGACTTCAAGTTCCAGCAGAACTGGAAGCTGGCCCTCGGCCTCGACCAGCAGCTGCCCTGGGGCATGGTCGGTACCCTGGACCTGCTCTACACCATGGCCCGGAACACCCTGTACTACACCGATGAGAACCTGGCGGGCCCAACCGGTGCGGTCGTCACCGGCGAGGCCAACCGGGTGCTGTACGGCGACGTCACGGGTGGGTTCGGAGACGAGGACCTCATCGATGGCAGCGTCGCGAGCCTGGTGCTCTTCGGCCAGAACCCGGGTGCCGTGAACAGCGACATGAGCGAGGATCGGTCGTATCAGATCACCGGTCAACTCCAGAAGCGGTTCGCCAACAGCATTGAATTCAATGCCGGCTATACCTATACCGATGCGGAAAACCTGTTCGACTTGACCTCCAGTACGGCTACCTCACAGTATGGGTTCGCCGTTCTGGACGGATTACACACGATGCGGAACCGCAGAACGTCGGTGTTCGAGCGGCGGCACAAGCTGACGCTGAGCGGCTCGGCCGACGTGCCGTTGCCCGAGTCCTGGCCCCTCAATGCCAACTTCTCGGTGATCTACGTGGGTGTGTCGGGCTCGCCGTACGGCTACATCGTCGACGGTGACGTCAACGCCGACGGCATCGGCGACGGCCGCCAGGTCAACGACCAGTTCTACGTGCCGACGGGTGCCAGCGACATCACGCTCGACCCGGGCAGCGATCCCTACCAGGATCTGGAAGACCTCATCCTGGCGGAGCCCTGCCTGCGCGAGCAGCGGGGTCAGCTGAACGAGCGGAACAGCTGCCGGAACCCGTGGGCCAACTTCTTGAACACCCGGCTCGCGATCCGCATCCCGACGTATCAGGGAGCGCAGCTCGAGTTGGCCTGGGACATCTTCAACGTGCTGAACCTCATCAACGGGGACTGGGGCTTGGTGAAACAGACCGGCCGGTTCTCGGGCACGGAAATCGTGGAGCTCGAGGGCTGGGATTTCGCCAACGACCGCGGGATCTATAGCCTCTCCCTGCCCAACTTCGAGCGGGTGCAGGACAACGCTACACGGTGGCGGATGCAGTTTGGGGCGAAGCTCACCTACTAGCCCGATCCGTCCAGGAAGAACACAGCGGCCCCGGGAGTGATCCCGGGGCCGTCGTGTATCTGGCTGGGTGCCGAGAACGCTTAGGTCCGGGCCCGCCAGAGCAGGACCACGCCCGCCAGGAAGAAC
>JABDII010000271.1 GCA_013003805.1 Gemmatimonadales bacterium | reverse complement strand
GCGCCGTGCTCGGCCCTTCGGCCCTGGCGAGAGCAGATTCGGCATTCGGGGTCTACGTCGGGTCATCCAACTTTGCAGAAGTGCGCCCCTGCAGGAGTGCAGGAGCCGAAGCCGGTTTGTGCGCGGTACCCCACGGGAGCGACGAATCACCCCTGGTGGCCGGCGGCCGAGACCCCGTGCGGTGGGGGCCGGATTCGGTGGGCTACTACATCAATGACGAACTGGAAGTTCGGCCCGTGGGCCGAGGGGATGCCCGTCGTGTTCGCTTACGGTCTCCACCCACTCATCCCCGCATGCCGACATACTTTCCCGGCCGGTGAGCACTGGAAAGAGTCGATTCTTGAGTTGAAGCTGGGCACAATCCCCACTACATTCGATGGCTTTTTGACTTTCGCGCACTCACGGGAACGCCGTTATGAAGATGCTGGTCCTCGGGGCCGGACTACAGGGATCCGCCTGCGCCTTTGACCTTCTCGACAATCCTCGTGTCGATGTGGTCACAATCGCCGATCTCTACCCGGAGCGGCTTCCCGCTTTTCTCCTGACCCGATCCGATGCGCGGCTCAACCCGGTCACAGTGAACGTGAAGGACCACGCTGCCGTTTCCTCTCTCATGCAGCGTCACGACGGTGTGATGAGTGCCCTGCCGTATTACTTCAATGGGCCGATGGCCAAGCTTGCCGTGGCGGCTGAAAGTCACTTCGCGGATCTCGGGGGTAACACCGAGATCGCTTTCGAGCAGCAGAAGCTCGACAGCGTGGCGCGTGAGAACAACATATCAGTCATTCCTGACTGCGGGCTTGCACCTGGAATGATCAACATCCTCGCGTCGGAGGGGATTCGGCGCCTGGATCACACGGACTCGGTGAAGTGTTACGTTGGCGGCTTGCCGCAGGATCCCGAACCTCCCCTCAACTATCAGATTGTCTATTCACTCGAGGGGGCACTGGACTACTACACGACGCCGTCCTTCGTCTTGCGTGACGGCCGGCTCGTTCAGGTCGATGCGCTAAGCGAACTCGAGCAGGTGGAATTTCCGAAACCGCTCGAGACGCTCGAGGCGTTTCATACCGCGGGTGGGATCAGCACGATGCCGTGGCAGTACGAAGGCAAGGTGGCCACCATGGAATACAAGACGCTCCGGTACCCTGGGCACATGGCCATCATGCGGCCTATTCGGGAATTGGGCTTACTCGATCTGGACTCGACCGAGGTGAAGGGGCAGCGTGTCGTTCCGCGAGATGTGTTCATTGCGACCGTCGAGCCGAGGCTTCGGAAGCCGGAGGGGCAAGATCTCGTGGCGCTTCGGGTGGTCGTCGCCGGAACCACGGCAGGCGCGCGGCGCGCCATCCGATGGCGCTTAGTGGACTACTACGATGCGAAACGAGGCATCAGCGCCATGATGCGGACGACAGGATATTCCCTGTCGATCACTGGGCAAATGCAAGTTGATGGCCGGATCACGGCTCGCGGCGTCCAGATGCCGGGCGACGCGGTGCCGTTTGGTGCGTATGTCACCGAGCTAGCAGCTCGCGGTGTGGTGATCGAGGAACTTTAGCAACTCATCCGGTGTTCATTGGATATGACAGACACCCTTGATTTCGAACAGCTGTGGACCGAGGCAATCTCGTTCGATGAGTTTGTTGCCGCGGCCACCAAGCATCAGGCGCTCTGGAGCGGTGTTTATCGCACGGCACAGATTCCCAACTGGGCCCTTGAAGCTGTTCCCGCCGGGACCAACCGGAACTTCCTCGTGATCGCCGAAGATTGGTGCGGTGACGCCTCGAACACGGTTCCTGTCGTGGCCAAACTCGCCGATCACGTCGCGGGTCTAAACCTCAAGATCATTCGGCGGGACGAGCATCCCGAGGTCATGGACCGGTACCTGACGAACGGCTCCCGGTCGATTCCCATCGTCATTGCACTCGACGCCGGGTTCCAAGAACTCGGGCACTGGGGTCCTCGGCCGGAGGAACTCCAGCGCTTCGTGATGGAGCATCGATCCATCGTTCCCAAAGGGGAACTCTATCCTCAGGTGCGGCGCTGGTACGCCAAGGACCGTGGGCAGGCGATACTCAAGGAAGTCCTGCAGGCGGGCGGGTTGCCAGTCGCTAGCTCAGCCTGACCGACGCCTCCCAGATCAAAACATCCACCCCGTTCCGAACTCGAACTCGAACCCTTCGGGACCATCGCCAAAGTTGAACGTGAGGATGTTGGACCGGAGGACGCGAAGGGCCAGCCCTCCGCCGTATCCTACGTGGAAGGCCTCGGTCGTGAATCGGAACGATTCGGTCTCGAACACACGCCCGGCATCGAAGTACGCGAGCAGGGTGAGCGCGCCATAGTCTCCCAAATTGAGCAAGTCGTGCCGCGCTTCCGTGTTGATGAAGAGGGCATCCGTGCCCAGGAAGCGGCCATCGGAGGTACCTCGGTTCGACTGATCACCGCCGTACGCCCTAACTTGCCGCTCCCACATCTCCAGGTTGAAGCGTGCGTCGAG
>JABDII010000545.1 GCA_013003805.1 Gemmatimonadales bacterium | reverse complement strand
GCTCAGTGTCGGAGCTGCCCAACCCCCCAGTCGATGAACCGGAGAAGTGTGCGATGTTGAGACCCCCACCGACATACGGCGTTAGGCTTGGAGCGCTCGTGATGGCGAAATCGTAGACCACATTGCCGTTGAGTTCCCAGTAATCGAAGTCCGTGCCCGCAGGGGAATCTGGAAAGAACAGGTCGAACGTTCCGATGAATCTGAACTCACCGAGCGCCGGATCGGCGATTGCGACACGCGGACCCAACCCGAAGTCGAAATCATCTGCGTAATTCAGCTGCCCCCCGAACCGAATCTGGGCGCTCAACTGAGTGGCTCCGAACAGGAACATCACAGCCAAGGCGGTAAGGAACGTTTTCTTCCCCATGTGGTGGCTCCCTTTCCGGATGTGGAACTCCGATTATCATCAGGTTGGTTGGCGAATCTCTTGTCTTAGTCTTCCGCTTGCTTCTGCCGCTCCATCATCTTGGCCTTCACCTCGGGGCGAAACTCCCAGAGTACGTTCAGGATCTTCCACTCCCCATCCACTTTGCCGATCTGGAGGTAGTCGATCCACTCGGCGGCGTCGACCCGGACGCTCGCGGCATTGCCGAAGACGTCGAGGATTTTCACCTCCGCCCGGCGCTTCTCAGCCGGGGTCCGGCTTCCGCCGCCGCCCGCCGTGTAGGCGATCAGCTGCTCGGCAGTCATGCCCTGGATGCGGCTCGACCCGTCGCGATCCGCCACGATCCGCTTGACCAGATCGGGGTGAAGCGCCCGGGTCATGCGGTCGGCATTCCCTTCATACCAGCCTTCGATATAGTCGAGGGCGGCCTGGGTGATTCCAGCGGAATCAGCCGCCTCTTGGGCATTTAGGCCGGCCGGCCACGCGAGCGCGAGCACGAGCACAGCAATTCGGACCTTCATGATTTGGGCTCCTGGTTCGGGACTCCAAGCACGGAATATGCCAAGACCGCCCCCGATATACCACGGGCAGCGGCCCTCGCCACGACCTCCTGGTGCCGCCTATGTTTCGGCCACCACCCCTTCGCCACCAACGAGCACCGATCAGCCATGCTTGCCTATACCCACCTGGCACTCCACTTGTTTCAAGCGACTCCATCAGTGGCGAACCCCGAGCCCCGGTGCCGGGCCAGGGCTTCACTCGGTGAGGACACTGGCGTCCACGGCGGGAGTCGGAGCGTTCGCGATTCGGGTAACCCGCCCGATACGGTCCGGACGCTGGGCCGATGAAGTTCAAGCCGGGGACCCGCCGGGACTTCTTTCGTGACGCATTCGGCGAATGGGTGGAGCGCCTCGTGGAACAGGCCGAGGACCGGGTGGTGACCCGGCGCTACTTGAGGCCCCCGGGCGCCCTTCCCGAGGTCGGATTCCTGGCCGCCTGCACCCGATGCGGCGACTGCATCGACGTGTGCCCGCCCCACGCCATCACCACGGTGGGCACTGAGGGCGGGCTGGCGGCCGGAACACCGTATATCGATGTGTATCGCGAGGCCTGCACCGTGTGCCCGGACATGCCCTGCGCCAAGGTGTGTCCCACCGAAGCGCTTACGGTGCCCGAGCGAGGCTGGGACGGCATTCGCCTGGGCGTCCTGGAACTGTCACCCGAGCGGTGCATTACGTACAATGGGTCGCCCTGCCAGGTCTGCGCCGACGCCTGTCCCGTGGGGGAGGCCGCGCTCACGATGGATCAAAACGGCCACCCGGTCATCCGGGCCGAGGGATGCGTCGGATGCGGCGTGTGTGTCAAAGTCTGTGTAGCATTACCGTCGGCCTTTTCACTCAAGCCGGTGGAGGATTGATGGCCGAGCTGCCATACCGGGTCGACAAGCCGTGGGGCTACGAGCTGATCTGGGCGCGGACCGACCGGTACGTGGGGAAAATCCTCCACGTTCGCGCCGGGCACATTCTGAGTCTGCAATACCATAGAGAGAAAGACGAGACGATGTACGTCCTCTCAGGAGAGCTGGTACTGCGCACGCGAACGAATGACGAAATGGAGTCCCGGCCCTTCAAGGCCGGCGAGAGTGTCCATATTCCACCCGGGCTGATCCATCAGATCGAGGCTATCGAGGACAGTGATGTCCTCGAGGCATCCACGCCCGAGTTGGATGACCTGGTTCGTCTGGAAGACCGCTACGGAAGGATTTCGTGATGCAAGTCGTCATTCCGCTCGCCGGTAAGGGCACCAGGCTTCGTCCCCACACCTATCACACCCCGAAACCGCTGCTCGAAGTCGCCGGACGGCCCGTCATGGACTGGGTCATGGACCGGCTCGAGGGTCTTCAAGTTTCGGAGCTGATCTTCATCACCGGCCACCTGAAAGAGGAAGTGGAACGCTACGCCACCGACCGCTACGGGATTCCGGCGCGATTTGTCGAACAGAAGGTCCAAGACGGGACGGCCGGAGCGGTCAATCTCGCCCGCCCATTCATCACGGGGCCGATGCTCATCATCTTCGTCGATACGGTCTTCGAGGCGGATTTGTCGGTGATCAACCGGGGCGAGGACGACGGGATCATCTGGGCCAAGGAAGTCGAGGACTACCAACGGTTCGGCGTGGTGGTGACCGATGCGGAAGGCTACATGACCCGGATCGTCGAGAAACCGTCCGAGCCCATCTCGAAGCTGGCGAACATCGGCCTCTACTTCATCCGCGACGTTGAAAGTCTGTGGCAAGGCATCGACCACACGCTGGCCGCAGCGCCGATGAAGGGAGAATTTTTCCTGACCGATGCCTTCCAGTGGATGATCGAGCATGGCAAGAAGATCCAAACCGCGGAGGTCGGTGGGTGGTATGACTGTGGGAAGCTCGAGACGCTGCTCGAGACGAACGGCATCCTCCTATCGCAGGGCGGGAGCGGAGGCGGCGCACACCGGCGGGATTTCCCGGGGGTCACCATCCATGATCCGGTCTCCATCGCGGATGGGGCCACCATCGAGCGGAGCGTCATCGGGCCCAACGCCACCATCGGGGCGGGCGCAATCATCTCTGACAGTACGGTGACCAACGCCATCGTGGGCGCCGAGGCGAAGCTCAGCCGGGTGACGCTCGACGCTTCCATGATCGGCGATCGAGCAGTGGTGGAGGGGCTTCACGGCTCGGCCAGCATTGCGGCCGATTCCGTGGTTCGAGCGGGTTGAAGCCCAGTCTGACCTCAACTTGACCTTCTCCTGATTCGCGGTGAACGTACAGGCATGGACCCCAACGACCTCATTTATGACTGGAATGGCCTGGGCGACGCGTACGATTTTCGGAGCTCGTCTTTTGTTCTGAACGACGAGTCGCTCCGCGATGGGCTCCAGAGCCCATCGGTGATCGATCCGCCCATGTCCGCCAAGCTCAGTCTGCTCCATCTCATGGCCGACCTGGGCATCCGGGCCGCCGATATCGGACTCCCCGGCGCCGGCCACCGCGTGGTGGAGCAGGTGCGGGCGTTGGCGCGGGAAATAGTCGATGCCAAGCTCCCCATCGACCCGAATTGCGCCGCCCGGACGGTGGTGGCGGACATCGAGCCCATCGTCACGATCTCTCAGGACATCGGCCTATCCATCGAGGCGGCGACCTTCATCGGGTCCTCCGCCATCCGGCAGTACGCTGAGAATTGGACCATGGAGAAGATGCTCCGCGCCACCGAGGAAGCGGTGACCTTCGCCGTGTCCCATGGGCTCCGGGTCATGTACGTCACCGAAGACACGACTCGGGCCCGTCCCGAGACCATCAAGACGCTCTACCAAACGGCCATCCGCTGCGGTGCCAGGCGCATCTGCCTCGCCGACACGACCGGTCATGCTTCGCCGAACGGGGTCCGGCACCTGGTCCGGTTCGCCCAGGAGGAGATCATCGCTCCCACGGGCGAAGACGTGAAGATCGATTGGCACGGCCACCGCGATCGCGGCCTGGGGATCGCGAATTGCCTCGCGGCCATCGAGGCCGGCGCCGAACGCATACACGCGACCGCCCTAGGGATCGGCGAACGCGTGGGCAATGCGGAGATGGATTTGCTCATCGTGAATCTCTACCTCCTCGGCGCCCACGAGGGGGATCTGTCCAAGCTCAGGGAGTATTGTCAGATCGTGTCGGAGGCCACCGGCGTACCCATCCCGGCCAATTACCCGGTGGTAGGGGAGGACGCCTTTCGCACCGCCACCGGTGTTCACGCCTCCGCCATCATGAAGGCGATGGAGAAGGGCGATACCTGGTTGGTTGATCGGGTCTACTCCTCGATCCCCGCGGGCGTGTTCGGTCTCAAGCAGCGGATCGAGATCTCCGCCGTGTCCGGCCTCTCCAATGTGAAGGTCTGGCTCAAGGATCATGGCTACGATCCCGGTGACCAGGCCGCGTGTGACGCCCTATTCCAGGCAGCCAAGCAGACCGACCGGCTGCTCAGCGAGGAGGAATGCCACCGCCTCGTGGCCCGAGCGCATGACGAGAGCGTGGTCGATGCCTCCAGCAACTGAGGCGCTCTGCCGCTCGTTCCTCGATCTCCGCTGGCACTTCGACCCCGCGTCCGCCACCGCTGCGGGCACGGCGGAGCACGACTGCCGTTTGGGCTCCTTCGACGTTGAGTCCATTCGTCACCACCTCGCGGCGTTCCGCGCCATGGCCGGTGCGGTCGAGGATCTCGAAGTCGAATCGCTGCAGGACGAAATCGACCGGACAGCACTGTTGGATGACATCCGGGTGTTGGTGTTCCGGCTGCAGCATGAACAACCGCACGTACGCAACCCTCAATTTTGGCTGTCCCACCTGTGTGAGGCCATCTACACCCCGCTGATCAGGGGGGAATCGGGTCCGGATCATCGTGCCCGCTCGGTCTTGGCCCGCTTCATGGAAGTGCCGTCTTTCCTGGACGCGGCGCAAGCGACGCTCAATGAGCCTCCCGCCGTCTTCGTCGAGTCGGCCACCAAGATGATTCCCGGGGCGCGTCTCCTGCTCCGGACCGCCGCGGAAACCCTGGGCTCCGCGGTACCCGATCTGTTGGAAGAGCTCGAAGCGGCGGTCACCGAGGCCGACGAACGCCTGGAACGGTTTGGGGGGGCGCTCGAGACCGAGTTGGAGGCCCATCCGGACTTGCTGTCCTTCGCGGTTGGGGAAGACCAATTCGACCGCCGGCTGCACCATGAGCATGCCCTCCGGAACACCGCGCCGGAGCTCTGGCGATACGGGCTTCGGTTGCAGGAGGAAGTCACGACGGAGATCGAACGCCAGGCACAGGCCATCGATCCATCGCGGCACTGGCGGGATCTGGTGGAGCGCTTGCGGGAGGATCACCCGGGCCGCGACGGTCTCATCGACGCCTATCAATCGTCGCTCGACCGCGCCTTCGAATTCGTGCACGAGAGGGACCTGGCCACGTTACCTCAGGGACCGCTCCAGCTGGTGCAGACGCCACCGTTCATGGTTCCCCTCGTCCCGTTTGCCGCCTATCAACCGCCGGGCCAGCTCATGGAAGAACGGACCGGCTACTTCTATGTCACCGTGCCCAACGAAGGCGGCTCTCCGGACGTGCTCGATCGGATGTTGCGTGAGCATTGTATCCACGAGTTGACCGCAACCGCGGTCCACGAGGGATGTCCCGGCCACCACCTGCAGCTGCTAACAGCCCAGTCGCTGGAGTCCTCGGTGCGGCGGTTCGTCTGGACGCCGGTCATGGTGGAGGGGGGGGCGCTCTACTGCGAAGAGATGATGGGTGAGGAGGGGTTCTATCAGACCCCGGAGGAGCTGTTGTTCCAGCAGGTGCACCTCTTGTGGCGGGCCATCCGGGTGATTCTGGATGTGGGCCTCCACACGCGCGGGATGACGCCGGACGAGGCGATCACCTACATGGTGGATCACCTGCCCATCGACCGGATGAGCGCCGAGCGAGAGGTGCGGCGGTACTGTGCCTGGCCGACCTACCAGCTGTGTTACGCGGTGGGGCGGCGGGAGATTCTGCAATTGAGGGCGGCGTATCGGGCGCGGGCCGGGGCAGACTTTGCGCTCAAGACCTTTCACGATGAGCTGTTGAGCTACGGCGGCTTGCCCGTCTCGTTGATCGCCTGGGGGATGGGCTTAGAAGGCTGAGGGCTCCTCTCTCAGCCTGCCTTGCAGGCGGCCGCTGCGGCCGGTAGGTTGGTCCCACTGATGGCTTTCTCCGACGAAGAATTCAACTCCTCCCCGGCGTGGGAGCACACCGGCGAGGCCGCGCTCGAGGATCCCGAGCCACAGGCCATCGCCGAGGGCTACCGCGGCAAGGTCGCGATCGTGACCGGCGGTGCCACCGGGCTGGGCCGCGCCATCGCGATGGAATTCGGGCGGCGGGGCTGCAAGGTGGCGTTCTGCTACCTCGACCTTCCTGACCGCGACGTCACCGAACAAGCCCTGCTTACCGAAACGACGTTGTCGGGGATGGGCGTGCACGTCTACGCCAGCCGGTGCGACGTACGCGACCGCTTAGCCGTCGAGCACTTCGTCAACGAGACCATCGCCCGACTGGGCGGCCTGCACTACCTGGTCAACAACGCCGGCATCGCCGTCGACGGCGCGCTTTGGCGACTGTCCGAGCGGGCCTGGGCGGAGGTGCTGGAAACCAACGTCACCGGTGCCTTCAACTGCATCCGGGCCTCGGCGCAGCACTTCCGGGCGCAGCACTACGGCAAGGTCGTGAGCGTAAGCGCCCATACCGCGGGCCGGCCGGGATTCGGGGTCGCCAACTACGCCGCGAGCAAGGCGGCGGTCGAGGGACTCACCCGTGCCGCCGCGGTCGACCTCGGGTCGGCCAACATCAACGTGAACGCCGTAGCGCCCGGGTTCATCCGCACCGAGCGGATGGAGCTCTTGCCCAAGGACGTGGTGGAACGCTCCCAGGCGAAGTCGGTGCTCGGCCGCCTGGCCGACCCCGAAGACATCGCCCGGGTGATCGCGTTCCTCTGTTCCGAGGAGGCGCGGCACATCACCGGGCAGACGCTCGTGGTGGACGGGGGGATGTCGCTGGGGTAGGCTCAACCTGGTGAGTTCCCAAGGAGTGCTGCTATGTGGCCAGAGCAGGTTCACATACTCCTCACCTACAACTGCAACTTCGAGTGCGACCACTGCTTCGTGTACTCCGGTCCGGAGGCCGCCGGCACGTTCACGCTAAGCCAACTCCGTGCTCTGCTCGACCAGGCCCGCGCCATCCCATCGGTCGAGCGGATCTACTTCGAAGGCGGCGAGGCCTTCCTCTATTATCCCCTGCTCATCGAGGGTGTTCGCGAAGCGCGTGAGCGCGGCTTCGAGGTAGGCCTGGTCACCAACTCGTACTGGGCCGACTGCGAGGAGAACGCCCTCCTGTGGCTCCGCCCCCTCGCCGAGTTGGGCATCGCCGACCTGAGTGTCAGCGACGACGAATTCCATCTCGGCACGGACTCGTCGGCAACTCGGGCCGTCGCGGCCGCGCAGAAACTCGGCATGACGGTGGACACCATCCGCATCGCGCGGCCCGGGGTCGAGGCGACTCCTACCCATGGCCGAGGGGAGCCGATCACCGGCGGGCCGGTCATGTTCCGGGGACGGGCGGTGGAGAAGTTGACGGCGGGACTGCCGACCCGGCCGTGGGAGTCGCTCATGGAATGCCCGTACGAGGAGTTGGAGCGGCCCAACCGGGTCCACGTCGATTCGTATGGCCACGTCCATGTGTGCCAGGGGATCAGCATCGGCAACGTGTGGCAGACGCCGTTGGCCCGGCTCGTGGCGGAGTACGATCCGGGGACCCACCCGATCTCTGGGCCGCTGGTCCGGGGAGGTCCGGCCCGTTTGGCGGAGGAGCATGGCTTCCTGCCCGACGATGGCTACGTGGATGAATGTCACCTGTGCTACCTGACCCGCCGCTCGCTGCTGGACGAGTTCGCGGACCAGCTCGCGCCACGCCAGGTGTACGGCCTATAGCCTGCCGAGCGCCGTCGCTGTGATAGGCGCAGCTCTCTCTAGCGCATAACCCGCACGCCACCGGGCACGCAACACTGCCCGATCCTTGAATCCGCCCCCACCCAGATTAGCTTCCGGGCCGGCGCCCCCTGTATTCGGG
Source organism: Gemmatimonadales bacterium (assembly GCA_013003805.1). Classification (GTDB taxonomy): domain Bacteria; phylum Gemmatimonadota; class Gemmatimonadetes; order Gemmatimonadales; family GWC2-71-9; genus JABDII01. Next base: position 1,226 of record JABDII010000545.1, on the reverse strand, counting down.
CTCGGCCCTGCTGCCCCGAGAGCACACGTTGTAGCTTCATGAGTTACGCCGGCTGCCCTCGGCCGGCCCATCCCTCTTACGAGACGGGGACCCGTGGATCTGAGATTCTTCTTTCCAGCGCTCCTCGTTGTCGTCGGTTGCGGCGGCGGGCAACGCTCTGAGACAACACCCGCTCCGGCCGATTCGCTTCCGCCGCCGACCATCCCGCTCTTGACCGAGGCGCTTGCCGGGCAGCCCATCGCGGTCTTCCCACTCACTCTGGCGGTGGCCGACTCGACGCTCGCGGGCGGTGAGCTGTTCCGGAACCGCACGGCGCTGTTGGCGTGGGCCGACTCGATCGTGGGCGAGAAGCTGATGGCCCGCGCACCCGAAATTGAATGGAAGCTCCCGCCCGACCTGCGGGACATCGCTCGGCGCTCCCCCGGGGTGGTGACCAATCCCGACCGGATGGGGCAGGCGGTGATGCGCTCGCCCGAGCTCGACGTCATTCCCGACCCGTTCCGCTCGCACTTGCGATCGTTGGTGGCTATCTCCGGCGGACGACACGCGCTGGTCCCCGCGGCACTTGTGTTCAGGCAACCCAAGCCGGGCCTGGTCCGGGCCGAGCTGATGATGGTGCTGGGCGACGCACGGTCGGGCCAAGTGCTGTGGCGGACCCTGGCCAATGCCGCCGGTGGAACTCCGGCCGCGGCACTCGAGGCCCTGATGGATGCCGTCCTCCCGATTCGGGGCTTCGAGCCGTGACGCACACGGTCACCCTCATTTCGGGTGACGGCATCGGACCGGAGATCACGGCCCAGACCGTCAAGGTGCTCGAGGCAACCGGAGTCGCCTTCGCCTGGGACGAACAGATCGCAGGCATCGCCGCATTGGATTCCATCGGCACGCCGATCCCCGACGCCATGCTCGAAAGCATCCATCGTCACCGGATTGCCCTCAAGGGGCCGCTTACGACACCGGTCGGCACCGGATTTCGCTCGGTGAACGTGGCACTCCGGAAGGAATTCAAGCTGTTCGCCAATGTCAGGCCGACCAAGTCGCTCCTACCGGGCGGCCGGTACGAGAACATCGACCTGGTGCTCGTCCGGGAGAATCTCGAGGGGCTCTACGTCGGGGTCGAACACTTCGTGCAGGTCGGAGACGATCCTCGCGCGGTGGCCGAGTCCCTCGCTATTCTCACCCGCGAAGGGTGCGAGCGGGTGCTGCGGTTTACCTTCGACTACGCC
>JABDII010000537.1 GCA_013003805.1 Gemmatimonadales bacterium | reverse complement strand
AACATCATCGCCTCGGGCATCAATGGCCCCGGCATCTATTCTGTGGGTGAAGCAAGAGGCTCACAGGGCGAAGGCGCTACCATTACCATCGAGAACCAACACGGCGAGCTGCTGGGCCTTGGTTCAGCTGCCGGGAGGCAGGGGTTTCCTCCGGCGGCCAAGCTCGAGGTCACCCATTACAGTGCCCAGGAGATCCATGGCGTGCTTACCGGGACTCTGTACGTGTCGGGCTACGCCCAACATGGTCCTCCCCGGCTCGCCCATGTTCCGGTTGAGGTCGTGTTCAAGGCCCGTTCTTCGACCTCGCCTGGCAAATGCCAGTAAAGCGCCCCGCGCGACCTGGGGAGGGCGGGCGGGGCGTTCGTAGGTTGGTCGGGCTGAAGTTCGCCTAGTCTCTCTTACGGCTCGAATTCCACGATGTACCCGCGCGGACTGCTCAAGTCACCGGTGAACTCAATGCCGGCCGCGGCAAAATCCGTCACCGGATCGTTGGGCATGTCATTCCAGGTATCGGCCCTGACATCGAGTCCCTCGCCAAAGAAGTGCCCGTAGTGCTCGATCCCGCCCATGTCGTTGGGCTCCACCGTCGCCTCGGTGGTCCCGGTCAACCAGTTGGTGTAGTCCGAGGCTTCGCCGGTGACCCAGCTCCATCCCCCCGCCGGCTCGGGTGCGCCGCCCTCCTGATACAGGCCGATCCAGGGACCGAGTGAGACCTGGATGGCGGTTTCCTCACCATCGGTCATGGTGGTGACGTCCAGGTTCACCCAGAGATCGGCGTTCTCGGCGATCAGGGCGTACACCGTCGCATTCTCTTCCGCCGACGAGATGGTGACCAGGTGTCCGCCGTCAGCTTCGGCCCGCGCCTTGGCCTCCTCCCAGGTGAGTCCCTCCGCGACGACCACGGCGCGATACCGCTCGCTCTCACCACCAGCTGCCGCCGCGTCGGCTCCGCTCGCCTGGTCGTCCTGGGCAGCTTCTCCACCACCGCAGGCCACCAGCCCAGCCGTGGCGACCGAGAAAAGGGTGGTACTCAGTAGATTCGTGACCCGCATTGGAGCCTCCAGGCTTCGGGTGTCGACGCCCAAGGTATGCCTGAATCACCCGGCGTTCAAGCATCTCGGCCTGATCTCTTTCCCGAGAATAATAGACGGCTAGGGATACCGTCGCGGCGCCGGGCCTTCCGGCACGAACCGGCCTAAGTGCTTCCGAAACTTGGCCAGGAGTTTGTCACCTGCGTCGACGAGGGGAGACAGTCGGAGGGCGCCCAGAGCTCGGCCGAGTGGGCGGGTGCGCTGGAGTTCGCTAAGGAGCAGGACGCCGCCACCGCCGTCGCCCGCAACAGGGGTGCCGTCCCTGAGAATGAACCACCAGCATTCGCGGTGCTTCTCGTCCGGCACCGACGCCAGCAGGTGCTCCGCCTCCTCATCGGCGAGCCGAACCAGTGCCAGCACTTGGTGCCGGTCGAGCGTGGCGACGACCCGCGCCGCCCAGCGACAGAACCGTCAGCCCCCGGAGTACAGGAGGACCGGGCGCTGGAGCCTCAGGTCGGTCGATCGGCCAGAGCCCACGTTCTCCGTCCGCATCGTTGCGAGAGCTGGCAACCCTTCAGCGAGCTCGTGGCGGAACTGGTATCGCACTCCTCCCAACGGCCACCCCGTCGAATGCTAGGCCACGTTCCTGGGCGCACTCGGCGCAGAGGAAAACTGTCGGCTTGAGCTTCTCGATTTGAGCTTGGGTCGGGCCTCCACCGGACGCTGGAACAACCGGCACGCCGGTGATCTTGACGCCGCAATCGGCGCAGGTGTGTTCCAGCTCTCCAGGAGCAGCCATGTCGATCCTCCTAGATCCCGAGGTTTGCTCCATGCCTAGCTTCAGCGGGCGAATACATAGATAACAGCCTGTGGGGCCCGGGAGTTCCCTCGACACCGGACCCCGGGGACTACTCCATATCCCCCACGCAGGTGCAGGCTATGCTGAGGCACCCACGTGGACGGGACCGCGAGTAACTTCAGATAGCTTCCCCATCACCTCGAACTGCTTCACGCTAAAACCGCTGAGTGCGGGGTGACTCGTCACCTGAGCCGCAAGCGGTCCTCTGAGAAAGGCGTTCACCGAGGCTTCGTCTTCGAACATGTAGATCCCGCCCGCCTCGTTTGCCGCTTCGTTCATCATCCAGATCTTCCACCGGAGTCCTGGAACAGCCGCGAATTGGCTCGCCAGGGGAGCGACCGCCTGTTCGTACTCTGATCCCGAGACACTGAACTTGAAGTTGAGCTGCATGATTCTCCCGGACATCTCGGTTCCTCCTTTTGAAGTGTGCGGTGGGACTATCCATGCCTATTGCACCGTCACGGCAAACGTCCTCTGGATGTTACGTGCGGTTACCGTCACGGAGGCGGTGCCAGGTGCCAAGCCAGTAATCCACCCCTCGCTTGTGGCAACCTCGCAGCGCGGATCTACGACGGCGGCCCGACAATTCCGGTCCACCCATGCCACCCTGGGGTCTGAGGATTCAATCGTCCACGGAGGAGTCATAATTGTGACGCGTTGGTCACCACGAAAGATTCGGGTTTCCAGAGCAGCGTAACCCAGAACTGGGAGAGTGAGCTCCACGAGTTGGCCACTGGGGTCGTGAACGACGGAAATAGTAGAATCGAACGCCGACCACCCCGAACGGATGCGAATGGAGTCGACCGGCAAGGGCGCGGAGACTACATCGATCCGGCGGGATTGCGACAGACCCTGCACGCTAGCGGCAAGTTGAGCCGTGCCGAGAGTCTTCGCGACGAGCGCCACTTGAGCCGGCGTTTGCACTCGTTGCCTCTCGGGAGCCATCACTGCCGGGTTTGAGGAGCGCAGTTCGATGGTTACGGACACTTCACAGGGCGGATCGAAGCAGCCCTCTATGGCGTTCGTGGTAACCCGAGCTGAGCCGCTTTGCCCAACAACCATGAGGGATCGGCCGGTCTCCGCCTCGGCCGTGGAAACCGAGAGTCTGAGTGACGAGACCGCTCGCGATGGGTCGGTGCCATTCCCACCACCACAGCCAACGGCCATTGTGACCGAGACGAGTAGGAGAACAAGCTTGCGCATGGTGCCACCTCCCTAGGAACGACCCCGTGCGGTAGGCTGGTCGTGGAGAGGAAGGGATCTCCCACCTACACGTACTACTACCAAGCGGTTGGGCGGTCTCGGAGTGGAGGGGCGTCGGAAAGGCGGCGTCGGACCAACAGTGGGATCGCCCTGACCAGCGGCGAACGATGGTGCTGCAGTGATGATCCTGTTTACGAACGCGGTACAAAGGAAAGCGTGAGATTGGTGGGAAAGAATCTTCAGAGATTACGACGCTTGGGATCTCTAATTCCTACACGAATCTTTCAGTAGGAATAGATCACAGCGCGGAGAGACCGAGGCGCCCACAGCGATTCGGGGCCATGTTGCGACCGTTAGGCTGGTGGGCATGGAACTTGGTCCCTAATGCCGGCACTTCGTAGTAGGTGGAGCAAGAGCCCCGAACGCCGTGTGACGCCCGGGGCCAGGG
>JABDII010000484.1 GCA_013003805.1 Gemmatimonadales bacterium | reverse complement strand
CCAGCCACTCGATTTCGCGAGCCACGTCCGGGCCCACCTTCGCGGCAACCTGGCGGGCCGCGTAGATGGCGGTCTCACTCTGCCCAGCCATCGATGCTGCGAAACTCATGAAATGGTAGTTGTGAGGGTAGTACCCCTGCGGATAGATGCCGCGCTTGGTGACGAGCGGCCCTTCCAAGTACGACTCGTCGGCGTGGACAGCATGCTTGTTCGCCTCGACCGCATCCTGGTAGCGGCCCACCCGAATGTAGATGTGGCCGGGCATGTGGACGATATGCCCCGCGCCCGGCATGAGCGCGGCCAGCCGCTCCGCACACTCCACCGCGCGGGTGGGATCGTGCGCCTCTTCGGCGTGGATGAAGAGATGGCAAGCGCCGGGGTGGTCCGGATTCGCGCCCATGACGGCCTCGAGTTTGCCGACGATCTCTTCCGTCCCCGGACGAGGGGCACCCTCGGCGGTCCAGTAGTTCCACGGGCTCAAGTTCATCAATGCGTCGGCATACAGCACCTGGGCATCCAGGTCGTCAGGATACGCGGTCGCCACTTCCCGCATGGCGTTGGCGTATGCGGAATCGAGCACCGCACGGTCCTCCGCTGGGATCAGCGCAAAGCGCTGGGCCATGGCGCCGATGTGCGCCTGTTCACGAGGCGTCGTGTTTCCGGCGTGCTCCACCGCGCGCTGGATGGCGGCGTAGGCCACGACACCGCGCGCCGAGTCCATCGGCTGGTTGATGTTGGGACCATTCGCCAACGCCACGCCCCAAGCGCACATCGCACACGCAGGATCCAGCCGCTCGGCCTCCTCGAACGACCGGGCAGCCTCCGCATGGTTGAACGCGTAGAGCAGCCGTAAACCCTGGTCGAAATACTGCTGCGCCTCGGGGGCATCGGTGGTGACTTCGTGGTGTAACGAACCCAAGTTGTCGTAGAGCGACATTGCGCCCTCGGGCGCGGCGGCACCTTCGCGTTCACTCGTCCCGCATGCTGCAATGGCGCCGAGTGCCACGATGGCCAGCAGGGAATTGGCTACTCGAGACATCATGCTTTCCTCCATCCTGCTCGTGTGATTTTCAACGAATGCTAGTTTAAGCTGTTCACCATGGCCCTGGCTTGCGCTGGGTACCGTGTTCCGGACACCCGCGGGCGCAATGCGGTCGATGCGGACTGCGATAGAGTACTTACCTCGGGGGAACGGCGTCAACCAGGGAGCAGGACAGGTGTTCCGGCGGCGATCACAGCGCCCTCGACCGTCTCCTGCCGACGGTCTACGACCGACTCCGCGGCCTCGCCAATCGCGAGCTCCGGCGCGAGGGGCAGGGGTGTCTTGGGCAGGGGGCCGCGCCCCCTGCTAGGTTCCTTCCTTGGGAGTGCTCTCTGAGGGACCCGATGCGTTTCAAGCCCCCGGTATTCGTTCTAGGAAGTCCACGGTCAGGCACCACCTGGCTGTATCATCTCCTCCTGTCCTCGGGCGGGTTCGCCATCTATCGGGCCGAGGCTCGGGTGTTTGACATGCTGGCGCCGCGCTTTGGGCGATTCCTGAACCGCACGGATCGTGAGCGCCTTCTCGCGCAATGGCTCCCGAGCGAGCTTTTCCTCCGCTCCGGGCTCGAAGCGGAAGCGATATCCGCCAGGGTGCTCGAGCAGTGCGGATCACCCGGAGACTTCCTGCGAATCCTGATGGAGGCGATCGCGCTCGAGCAGGGTGCCGTGCGCTGGGCGGAGTGCACGCCTGATAACGTGTTCTTCATGAGCGAGATCAAAGCCAGCTTTCCGGATGCCCGCTTCATTCATATGGTGCGGGACGGCCGAGACGTTGCCCTATCACTGGCGCGACAAGGGTGGATCCTTCCGTATCGTTGGGACACAGCGCGGCCTTCGGTGCCGGCGGCCCTCTACTGGGAACGAGCCGTGCGGGCCGGAAGGGAAGGGGGCCGGCGGGTCCATCCCGACTACTTGGAAGTCCGCTTCGAGGACATGGTGCGGGATCCCGAGGGCGCCCTGGCAGGAGTGGCCACGTTCCTTGAGCACCGGCTGGACTATGCGAAGATCCAGCGATCTGCAATTGGGTCGGTCGCGAGGCCGAACACCTCGTTTGGTGGCGACTTGGAGGCGGATCCTATCTTCAGCCCGATAGAGCGATGGAGGTCCTCGTATGCTGAACGCGATCTCCGACTGATCGAGGCGCTCATCGGTCCGACCCTCGAAGAACTGGGTTACTCCCTGTCGACGGAGCGTGAAGGGAGACGATTGCCGGTTCTCGAACGCGCAAACCGAATGCTATACCGGCTTCGGTTCGCGTCGCGGACCTTGCTCAAGTCCGGCACACCGCTCGGCCGATGGCTGGTCGATATCAGCATTCTCAAAGGCGGCTGGGGAGGGG
>JABDII010000478.1 GCA_013003805.1 Gemmatimonadales bacterium | reverse complement strand
TTCCGGACCTGCTGCCAGACGAAGGCCTACGACGCTGTGCAGAAATCGGCGTCACGCTCCAGCGGGCCGAACAGAACGAGGACCTGGCGACCTTCGGCGTGCACTATGATGTCGTAGTGAGTGAGCGCTCGCTCTATGAGACCAAGAAGGTGGATACGACGCTCGATCAGCTGGCCGAGCGTGAGCTGACCTTCGAGGCAGACGGCGCGTTATGGCTACGCACCGAGCGGTTTGGCGACGAGAAACCCCGGGTGCTCCGGAAGCGCGACGGTACGTTCACTTATCTCGTACCGGACATCGCCTATCACGTCGACAAGCACGATCGCGGGTTCACCCACGTGGTCGATGTGTGGGGCGCGGATCATCACGGGTACATTCCCCGAATGCGGGCCGTGCTCAAAGCCCTGGGATATCCGGACGACTTCTTCGATGTGACGCTGGTGCAGCTCGTCAAGATTATGCGGGGTGGGGAAGAAGTGAAGATGTCGAAGCGCGCCGGGACGTTTGTGACGTTGCGCGACCTGGTCGAAGAAGTCGGTGTTGATGCGGCCCGGTACTTCTTTCTCATGCGACGGTCCGATTCCCCGCTGGTGTTCGACGTAGATCTCGCGAAACGCCATACAGAAGAGAATCCAATATTCTACGTGCAGATGGCGCATGCCCGGATGAGCGGCATCTTTCGCGTGGCCGGATGCGATCCCGATACGGTCACGGGAGACCCGCGGCTGGATGACTTGCCGACCACCCACGACATCGATCTCCTCAAGAAGCTGACAGTCTTTCCCGACGTCGTCGCTCGGTCGGCCCAAGAGCGCGAGCCGCATCGTATTCCCGTGTACGTCGAGGAGTTGGCTCGACTCGTTCACGGTTGGTACCACCACTGCCGGGTGCTCGGTGAACCGCCAGCGGTGGAACGGGCAAGACTCGTCCTTGCGCGGGCAGCGCGCATCGTGGTAGCGAACGGGCTGTCCATCCTCGGCATCACCGCGCCAGACCGGATGTAGCCATGGCTCTCTGCGTTGTCGGCAGTATCGCGTTGGACTCCATTTTCACGCCGTTCGGCGAGACCGCTGATGCCCTCGGTGGATCCGCCGTGTACTTCAGCGTCTCGGGCTCGCTGCTGCACCCTGTGAAGGTCGTCGGGGTGGTGGGCGACGACTTTCCTATGGCCGAACTGGATCGCCTGGCACCACGGGGGATCGATTGGTCCGGGGTCGAGCGGGTCGAGGGAGAGAGCTTTCGATGGAAGGGGAAATACTCCTACGACCTCCAGAACCGGGAAACGCTGGAGACGCGGCTCGGCGTCTTCGCTGATTTCAAGCCGCGCATCTCCGATGGGCTGCGGGACGCCCAGTACGTGTTCCTGGGGAACATCGATCCGGAGCTCCAGCTCGGTGTGCTCGACCAGGTGAAGGAACCGCGTCTCGTTGCCTGTGACACGATGAACTACTGGATCCACAGCAAACGGGACGCTCTCATGACTCTGCTGCGCCGGATCGACGTGCTCATGGTCAACGACAGCGAAGTACGCGAGCTCTCGGGCGATTGGAACGTGTACCGGGCCGCCCGCTGGATTCTCAAACAGGGGCCGCGGCTTGCGGTGATCAAGCAGGGAGTGTATGGCGCCGTCTTGGTCGATCAAGATCAATTCTTCTACGTACCGGGCTTTCCGCTGGAGGATGTCTTCGATCCCACCGGCGCGGGTGACGCGTTTGCTGGAGGCTTCATGGGCCACCTGGCCAGAACCGGGGACCTTTCGACCGCCAATGTTCGGCGGGCAATGGTGTACGGATCTGCGATGGGGTCCTTCGCGGTCGAACGGTTCTCGACTGCCCGATTCGATGAGATCGGCCCCGCCGAGGTCACCGCGCGCGTGAGGGCCTTCAGCGATCTCGTCCACTTCGACATCCTGCCCTGACCCCGTTCCGGTGAGTTCCTCAAATCAGTACGCCGCCGCCGGAGTGGACCTGGACGCGGCCGATCGTGCCAAGCGGCGAATCGCTGAGGCGGTAACGGCCACCCGTACCGGTGCGTCCGTTGGCGCCGTCGACGCGTTCGGCGGTATGGTGCGCCTCCCGCCCGGGATGCGAAGCCCCCTCCTCATCATGAGCACCGATGGAGTCGGCACCAAGGTGCTGGTAGCCCGGCTCGCCGGGCGATATGATACCGTCGGCGAGGATCTCGTCAACCACTGCGTCAACGACATTCTGGTTCACGGAGCGCGGCCCATGGCGTTCCTCGACTACCTGGCGGGCTCCCACCTGCCGGTAGAGGCGATCGCATCCCTGGTGGAGGGAGTGGCGCGGGGATGTCGAGCGCATGCCATGCCGCTCGCAGGTGGAGAAACTGCCCAGATGCCGGGACTCTACCAACCTGGCGAATTTGACCTCGCCGGGACCATTGTCGGTGTCGTCGAGGAGGATCAGGCCCTTCATGGTGAGGCCGTCCGAGCCGGGGATGTGCTGCTCGGCTATGCCTCATCCGGGCTTCACACCAACGGCTACACCTTGGCGCGTCGCATCGTCTTCGAGGACCTGAGGCTCGACCCCACCAGCCCCCTGGGGGAGACCGGGCATTCGGTCGCCGAGGCTCTCCTCGCCGTTCACGTGAGTTACGCCCGCGCCGTGATGCCGGTCATCGCTCAGGTCCATGGAATAGCCCATATCACCGGCGGTGGGATTGTGGGGAATTTGGCGCGGGTGACGCCTCCCGCCTGTGAGGCGGTGGTCGATCCGGACAGCTGGGAGCTGCCTCCGCTCTTCCGGATCCTCCAGGAGGCGGGCGGGGTTTCGACCGGTGAAATGCGGAGGGTCTTCAACCTCGGGGTGGGCTTGATCGTGGTACTCCCCCGGGATCATGTGACCGAGGTTCGTGCCGCGGCGACTCAGGCGGGGGTCGCTACCTGGATCATGGGCGAAGTGCGCAGCGGTCAGGGCGCAGTGCGGTTCGCGGATTGAGAGTGGCAGCGTGGGCATGATAGCTTCTGCGAAGCGGGCACAAACCGTGGCGCGGCAAAATGAACAATGTTTCACCCCGTCCTCGCTGAAGGGCGCCGTGATATGCTCTATGGTTGGCGAGGTGTAGGGGGAACGCGAGACATGAAGAGGCTCCGGCCCGAGACCCGAGAACGCGCCCGCGCGCTCCAGCTCTTGTACGCCTGGGAAGTCCAGGGTCGGCCCCCTATAGGGGAAGTCGCTCAAGAGGCTCGACGATTGTGCGGCGTCCAGAGCCTCTCGATCTTGGAGCGAGCCGAAGCACTCGCCACAGCGGTAGCCGCCGATCGGGAGACCCTGGATCAGAAGGCCGGTGAAGCGGCGGAGCACTGGCGGTTGGAGCGGATGGCGGTCGTGGAGCGGAACATCTTGCGGCTCGGGATTCACGAGCTCAGCCAGGGACGCACGCCACCGAAGGTGGTGATTGACGAGGCGGTCCGCCTGGCGCATTGGTTTGGAGGGGCGCAGTCCTCTTCCTTCATCAATGGCATCCTGGACCGCATTGCGCACGAGCTTGGTCGCCTGTGAATATCCTCTTGGTCAATTGGCAGGACCTAGATCACCCCCAGGCAGGCGGCGCCGAGATCCACCTGTTCGAGATCTTCAGCCGCCTGGCGGCGCGCGGCCATCGGGTCAGGCTGGTGTGCTGTGGCTGGCGTGGAGCGGCTCGGACGGCCCACCTCGGCGGCATTGAGATCGAGCGTTCCGGTACGCGGGGGACCTTCGCCCTCGTTGGCCGGCGGGCCGTGCAGCGCGCCATACGGCGAGAGCGGCCGGATATCGTGGTGGAGGACATCAACAAGCTCCCGTTGTTTCTGGCGACGCTCACCGAGTTGCCGCTGTGCGTCATCGTCCCGCACTTGTTTGGCACCACCGCGTTCCGCGAGGCTTCCTGGCCGGTTGCCACCGTGGTTTGGCTCAGTGAGCGTCCGATCCCCCGGATGTATCGACGAGCCGGGTTTCACGCGATCAGCGAGAGCACGAGGGATGATCTGGTTCGCCGCGGTGTTCCGCGGCAGCGTATTCAAGTGATTCATCCCGGGGTCGACACCACGCACTTCACGCCCGATCCATTGGTGCGTCGCTCCTCACCGCCCGCGTTCCTGTACGTCGGACGACTGAAGCGTTATAAAGGGGTGGAGTTGGCGATTCGGGCGCTGGCCCTGGCCCGGGAGGGGCGGCCGGACCTAACCCTTCAGGTCGCGGGGCACGGCGACGAC
>JABDII010000464.1 GCA_013003805.1 Gemmatimonadales bacterium | reverse complement strand
CCCTACCGGTTTGTCATTCGGAACAAGATTGGAGCGAACATTCTGAGCCGCCCGTCTCTTATCCCAGAAAGACATCGAGGATAGTTGAAAACCACTAGCCGAGCATGTTCGAGTTGCTTGTGGAGGGTCGTGGGAATGGCTCGCCGCAAACCTCGGGGAGGTCCCTCCGAGTCAGGAGAGGTTCTTGTTGTGAGTCCTGTTGTGAGTAACGTGCAACTTGGACCCGTCTCCTCACTTCGAGGACACGACACCGACGCCCAGAACACCGCGTGATTGCTACACTTAGTTGTTTCCCGCGATGTTGCGGGTCGCTCTCTGGATCAAGAGAGTCCTGGGCTCGGTCCTCGCGCCTGGACGGCGCATCGAGGTTCGACTACGGCATCGCCAACTCGAGCCGCTCTCGCAGGAGCCACCAGAGCGCCGTCCCCGTAACGACTCCGTACGCGGCGCCGAACGCGAGCCAGCGGAGCAACCCGCCCATGGCGCTGTCCGGCGTGGCGCCGGTGGCCCAGGTCACGAACCCGACCACGGGGATGGCCACGATCAACCCCAGCGCGTTGGCCAGCACCCACCATCCAGCCCCGGCGACCTGCTCGCGCAACACCAGCCACTGGAGTGCCCCGAGCACGATCCAGCCAACGGCCACGCCCAGGACCCAGCCCACATCCCTGCTGATCAGTCCCAGCCCGAAGACGAGGACGCCGACTATGGTTACAGCCATGAGGCTCGCCAGTACCCACCAGCCCGCATCGGCGATCAGCCGGCGCAGCATCAGCCATTGCAGCGCTCCAGCGAGGACCAGGCTGGCCGTCACGGCGAGGTACCCGATCACGATGAGGTCCTTGGACGGGCTCAAGGCCACGCCCAAACGCCCGCCGACGCCGAACGCCACCGTGCTTGCAAGCACCCACAAGAGCCACAGTTTCATGGATCGATCCTCGCTCGCATTACGTACTCGACGTCGAGGTCGTCCCTCCACACCCCGTATACCTGGTTCCCGACGAAAAGACGTGGAGCAAACCGGTCGGGCATGGTGACGACACCGAGGAAACGGCCCTCGACGTCGAACACGTCCCAGGTCTGCGCCCCGGCATCCTCGAAGGAATTGACACGGCCCCGCTGAAGGTTGAAGAGATTGACCTTGATATTCGCCCGCTCGGCGCTAGTCAGGTTGGTGAAATCCCGCAGGTGCTGAACCCACAAGGTGCCCCCCGGACCAACCTCCAGCTGCGCAAAGGCCGGGTACGTTTCGCGGAACCGGATCATCTGACGCAACGGCTCCAGCGCCGAGAGTGGCGCCCGTCCTTTCCCCGCCGCGTCTATGGCCGCGTCCATGATGGCATCGCGCAGCATACTCTGATCGCTCTCGCTAATCTCACGCTTCTCGAACGTCTTCGAGATAATGTGCGTGAGTTTGCCGCCCGAGTATTTCGAGATGCGATAATCGTCGTTGATGCCGTAGTAGGCCGTCCGCTCGTCGTCGATCGTCCAGATCGGTTCGGCCGCGAGGATCGTCATCTCCGGCCTGGCACCCCCCATCGCAAACGTCCCACCAGACGCGAACCGCATCAGGGTGTCGCGCACCGATCCAGCCATGTTGAGCAGCTCGATCACATCCATCGAATCCGGCGTGCCCTGCCAGGCGGGCCGGATCTGACGGGCAACGACCCCGAACCTCGTTCCCCTCCAGGTGATGGTGCCATACCCCGACGCCATTCGAACACTCCCAATGCTCTCTCCGCTGGCATCATACAGATTGATCCGGGCGTTGAACCGGTCGGGCACAAGGAGCGTATCACCAGCACCCATGGCGATGAATTCGGTGGCCTCCGCGAGTTCGCCCGGGCCTGCGCCCGGCCCGCCGATGGTGCGCTGATAGTCGCCCATCGCGTCGTACACTTGAATCCGTTGCGCCTGCGCGTCTAACACGTAGATCGCGCCGTGACTCCCCACGGCGAGGGATGCGATCTTGCCGAACTGGTAGTCCGGGTCGTCGAACGAGCCGATCTTCAGTTCCTCCACTACCGTCCACCCCTCCCGTTCGGCCCAAACCCCTCTCTCGGAGTTCGCGACGATCGTCACGCCTGCCGAGTCCATAACCGTCCCTTGCCATTGCGTTGCCTCCGCGGGGGATCCCGGCGCGACGACGGCCATTCCAACCGCCAAGAGTCTGATCAGGCGTTTCATTCAGATCTCCTTTCCGTCGAGGCGAGCCTACGCCCTGAAGCCATGGGACCGCGGAAGGCTGGTCAGAGCTGGGAGCTCGCTGGCGCAGCAACCACACCAGCACAGGCCCAGTAGTGGCCCCGTACATGGCCCCGAGCACGGCCCAGTCCGCGCCCAAGGCGCGTAAGGGCAGAGCGCCAGGTGTTGACGATGTCAACATACAACATACGCTCAGATGTTGACCTTGTCAACATCCCCGTCCATGTTGCCCGCATGACCGAACAAGCGAGGGCGTATCACGACGCGGAGCGATACAGTGACGGGTTGGGGTGAGAACTCACGTTGCGGACTCACATCACTGACAATTCCGACAAAATCTTGCTGGATTCGGGACCGGCCCGTACTGTTAGCGATCTCCACATAGGGTCAGATGTTTCTTGGCCGTGACATCGTCGTCAACCAGCTGCTCTGCCTGGGGGCAATCGCCAGAGGCAGGGGAAGGAGCACACCGATGGGGCGCCATAAAAAGCTCATAGCGATCGGACTGCTCAGTAGCCTCGTGGTGCTCGTTGGAGCATGGTTCGCGCAGTCGCAAGCGGGCACGAATCCACGATCCCACACCTACTACATCGCGGCGGATGTGGTTGAGTGGGATTATGCACCAACTGGCACTAATCAGATTACCGGCGAGGCCTTCGACCAGTTGGCGAATGTCTGGGTCGGGAACGGGCCGGATCGCATTGGCAGGGTGTACAAGAAGGCCCTGTACCGGGAGTACACCGACAGCACCTTCACGGCACTCAAACCTAGGCCGGCGGAGTGGGAGCACCTGGGTTTTCTTGGACCGCTCCTTCGCGCCGAAGTCGGAGACACCATCCGAGTGGTGTTCAGGAACAATGTGACCTTTCCCGCGAGCGTGCACCCGCACGGGGTGTTCTACGACAAGAATTCTGAGGGAGCCCCGTCGGCCGACGACGCGCCCGACGCCGATAAGGCCGATGATGCGGTCCCCCCTGGCGGGATGCACACCTACGTGTGGCCCGTTCCGGAGCGTGCCGGCCCCGCCGAGGGTGATCTCAACTCCATTTTCTGGATGTATCACTCACACACGGTTGAGGACAGAGACGTCAACGCTGGATTGATGGGCCCGATGATCGTCAGCGCCCGCGGTACGACCAAGCGAGATGGCACGCCGGAGGGC
>JABDII010000460.1 GCA_013003805.1 Gemmatimonadales bacterium | reverse complement strand
CGACCAACGGGCTCGGGCTTGAATCCGGGATCGGTCGGCGGTCGTGCGGGTCTCGGGCAGGAGGAAGAGCGCGGCGAAGAAGTTCGCACCGCTCAACGACGCAGCCACCAGGCCAGGGGCCGCCTCTCCCCAGCGGGAACTGAACCCACCAAGCGCCGGTCCAATGATGAAGGCCACCCCGAACGCAGCACCTATCAGCCCCATGGCGCTCGCCCGGCGCTCAGGCGGAGTGACATCGGCCAGCGTCGCCTGGGCTACGTTCACGATGGACCCGCACCCGCCGGACACCAAGCGCGAAATGAGGAGAACCAAGAAGCTCCCGGCGAATCAGAAGAGGAGATACGAAGCGGCGCTTCCCACGAGACCGATCAAGAGAACTGGGCGCCGACCGATACGGTCGCTCAAGCGTCCCCACCACGGCGCGAACAACAGCTGCATCAGGGAGTAACTCGCTACCAAGACCCCGATCGCGGCATCGCTCGCTCCATACTTCGCTCCGTAGCTCGGGAGGAGCGGGAGCACGATAGCAAAGCCGATGAGATCGATGAAGACCGTCAGCAGCACGAGACGAAGCGCCGACCGCTGGGCGGTTGTTGGCATCGCGGGATCGGTTCCGGTCATAGGGGATGCAGGATGTCGGAACTCGAACCGCGAAGCAAGTGAGCAGTTTCTTTGGAGAGTCCGCGCCTAGGAAGCGGAAGGGGATGGGGAACGGTCGCCGGGCACCTCGGTGTAGACGGCGCTGCGATCACACGCTGTACAGTGCAGGGTCACGCGTCCGCCGCGCGAGGATAGTGCCCGGTAGGCACGCTTGGGCGTGCGGGCGATAGACGGATTACCACACGACGGGCACACCAGAGGCTGCTGGTCCCGGTCGGCCGCGATCAGGGCCAGGGCTTCCGACGGCCGGTACTCCTTGATTTTCCTCCGACCCACAGGCTGCCCTTCCGGGGGAGGTGGACAATCCCCACCACTCCGCCATCTTGAATCTATCGGTCGGCGGCGTGGGCCGCAAAACGGAGGCGTGATGACCACTCGAGGTCGGGTGAGCGTCCTGGTCGGGTTTCTTGCTGTGGTCGTGGCAGGACAACTCGGGGGGCAAACAATTCATGACGTCGAGCTCCGCGGAGATCTGGCCAAGGGCGACTATGGATTCTCGCCGGCTGAGATCTCTGCCCGACGGGGAGACGTGCTCAGGTTTCGGGTCCTCTCCGGGGCTCCTCACAGCATCGCCTTTGATTCGACTGGGATGCCTCGCGCCGCGAAGGCCGCGCTTAACAGAGCCATGCCGGGGCGCGTCAGCCAGCTGAGAGGGCCCCTGCTCGTCAAAGAAGGCGAGACATACCGAATAGTGATACCCCGACTGCCGTCGGGCAGCTACCGGTTCTACTGCCTCACCCACCAGGTGTATGAGGCCGCGGGCACTCTGGTAATTCCCTAGAGGTGACCGTGTCCGCCAAGCCGAAGCTTCCCGCCCTGACCCTCCTCCGCTGGACTGCTGGGATCATCCTTGCGGCCGGCGCCGTCGAAGGGTGTGCTGGCGCCGTCGTCGTTCCCGCCGGCAACCCCGACCTGATTCCCGTGCTCGAGGCCGTGCAGGAGGAGCGTCCCGACGATGTCGGTATGCTCACGTCCCTGGGTGCGGCCTACTACGCGGCGGCGAAATACCCCCAAGCACAGGCCGTCCTCTTGAGAGCGCTCACGCTCGACCCCGACCAGTTTGGGGCCACCGTGTATCTCGGTCTCACGCTCGAGGCGATGGATCTTCTGGATTCGGCGAGCGCGGTGTACTCCACCGCCAGTGCGTCATCCGCCCGCTCCAGTCGGGAGCGGGAGGACCTAGAGGCGCGGCTGGCCACGCTGGCGCACCGACAGCTTCGAGCAGACGCCCGGACCGCGGTGGCGCGAGAAGCCTTGCTCACTGAGGGCCCCGCCGTGGGAAACACGGTTGCCGTTCTGCCCTGGCGGTACCTCGGATCGGACGAGGCGCTGCGTCCGCTTGAGCGTGGAATCGCCCATCTCTTTGTGACAGACCTGAGCAAGGTGGGTCGCCTGCGACTGGTGGAACGGGCCCGGGCGCAAGCGCTGGTCGACGAGTTGAAGCTCGTTCAATCGGGCCGGGTCGATCCCACGAGCGGGGCCCGCACCGGCCGGCTGCTCCGCGCCCAACACGTCGTGCACGGCACGCTCCAGGATATCGAGGCGAACCGGGTCCTGCGGCTGGATGCCCACCTGGTCCGCGCGGATGACGCGGCGATACAGGCGACCGGATCGTTCTCCGATCGGCTCCAATCGCTGTTTATGATGCAGAAAGCGGTGGTGTTCGAATTGCTTGAAGACATGGGGATTCGGCTCTCGCCGGCCGAACGCCGAGCCATCAGCGAGCGCCCGACGGACGATCTCCAAGCGTTTCTCGCCTTCAGCCGGGGTTTGGAACAGGCGGATCGCGGGGACTTCGCCGCCGCCGCCATCGAATTCGAGTCGGCACTGGTCCGGGACCCCCGGTTTACCGCAGCGAGAGCTGAACGCGATCGCTCGCGGCGGATCTCGGCTCATCCGCCAGATCCACCGCGCTTACCACCGACACCGGCAGACCGTGCCACCCGAATCCGTGACCGGGTCCATCCGGTGGGACTCGGCAGCCGGTGGTCCCGGGTGCTGGGTCACGTCCTCCGGGATGTTGTCCCATCCCGCGCCGCCCGACTCGACCGCCGAGTCCGGACCCATCCGCCCATCCGGCGGCCCGCGTTGCCCGAAGCGCTCCAGAGCGACGACCTGCGGGACACTGGGACCGCGGCGACTCCCGTGCCGTGAGACGGGAGGGAGTTGTAGCTGTCACCGGTTGGATTGCGCTCGCTGGATTTGCCGTTCCGTTGGCCGCCCAAGCCAGGTTTTACCCCACAACGGCCGTGACCACAGGCGTTGAGGCGCGGCGGTATTCCTTTGGCGCCGGTTTCGGAGCTGCGTCCATTCGTCAAGTCGCGGCACCACTCGCCATCGTGGTCCCGGTTGGCCGTCGATTCGCGATCGATGTCGGGACCGCCATCGCCGCGACGCGAGTGACCAGGTCCGACGGTTCGTTTGCCGAGCTGAACCAGATCACCGATACCCAGGTTCGCGCCTCCTACATCTTCGGACGCGACGTGGCCGTGGTGACCGTCATGGTCAACCTCCCCACCGGGGACGAAGAGATCTCCGTTGCAGAGTTCGCAGTGACGAGTGCGATTGCCTCGCCCTTCCTGTCGTTCCCGGTCTCGACCTACAGCTCCGGCACTTCAGTGACCGGAGGGGTGGCGGTGGCACAGCCGCTGGGGCCCTGGAATGTCGGGCTGGCCGGTAGTCTGCGTCTCAACTCCAAGTACGAGCCATTCGTCGACGCTCCCGAGCCCTTCACCTATCGGGAAGGCCTGGAGGGCCGGGTTCGATTCGCGGCCGAACGTCTTGTCGGGAGCACATCGTTGGCGATGGGACTCACCTACAGCACCCACGGACAGGATGAGTTTCAGCGCGGCTCGATTTCATTGGGAGGGTACCAGTCAGGAGATCGCCTGGTCGCGGAGTTCGGCATGAGTGGTCCGGTGGGAGGAGGAACCCTCACCGGGTACATCTGGAACTACCACCGGTTTGCGGCGCGGGACTCCGTGGACCTGGGAGTAGCAAACAGGGAGAACGTGGTTGCCGCCGGCCTCTCCGGCTCGTTTCCCTTGGGCCGATCGGTTGAGCTTCAACCCGGGCTTGAGGGACGCATCTGGTCACCCGACCGCGGAACGGGCCGGCTGCTGGGGCTGAGCACCGCGCTCGCGATCCGGCCGGCCGACCGGTTTGCTGTCGTGCCTGAAGGGCGAATCGATGCCGGGTCTTTCGAGACACAAGCCGGGCGCTCGATCACGGTGACCGGCTGGGGATTTTCGCTTTTTATTCGGTATTCTCTCTAGCTACTACTCTCTTCTGGTCAATCGTAAGTCGTTGTTCAATAGCAAATTAGACATGTCGCTTGACGGTCGCTCGGGGGCCTGGTTACGTTGCCGCCTACTTTCGAGCCGTCCTCATCCATTCCATGCGGCTCGGGTTACGGTCAGGAGGAGTCGTGGTCTCTGAACTCGGTGGCGCTCAGATGTCCACCCTGCTGGAGAGCCTGCCGGGGATCGCCAACGTGCTTCGCAGCCCGGTGGCCGATGCCCTGGTCGGGGTCATTCGCGCCGCCGCGCGGCTCGAAGAGTTTGAGCTGTCAGATGCAGAAGAGCTGGTTCAGTACGCCAGTCGTAGAGGTCTCCTGGACGAGGATGAAGGCGTGCGCATCCTCAAGGAAGTAGAAGCGGCGTACCAGAAGCGCGCGAGCCGTGCGGCTGATCGAGCCAAGCAGGCCAAGGCCAAAGCCAAGGGACCTGCTCGGAAGAAGGCGAAGAAGCCCGCGGCTAAGAAGGCCAGGGCCACGAAGCCCGCCGCCAGGAAGTCCGCAACGAAGAAGCCCGCCGCCCGGAAGAGCCCCACCAGCAAGGGTGCAAAGGCGAAGAAGAAAACTAGGAAGAAATAGGGCCCTGCGCCGTCGTTCAGGTCTTGAACTCCGCCATGAAGTCGTTGAGGCGGGTTGCTCCCTGAAGCAGTTCTGCGGCCGCGGCAGCAATCGCCTCGGTTGAGGAGGACTGCTCCTCTGCCGCGGCGGAGACCTGCTCACTCGCTGAGGCATGGTCGGCTGCGGCGCGGCTGACATCTGCGGTCCTCGCTTCGAGCCCGCGCACGACCTCCCGATTCCGCTCCGCCGAATCCGCCACCACATCGGCAGCGGCCTGTATTTCCTGAACCGCCAGCGCGATGTCGTCCAGCGCGCGAGCCGCTCCGGTGGCCGCGGTCTCAATGCCGCGCACCTTCTCCGTCCCGCGACCCATCGTCGCGGCAACTTCACGGACATGTTCGCTGATCCGCTCGACGGCCGTCGTGACCTCTTCCGCGGCCTGCGCACTGGAATCAGCCAGTCCGCGAACCTCTTCGGCAACCACTGCAAACCCACGCCCGTGCTCACCGGCCCGCGCGGCCTCGATGGCTGCGTTCAGCGCAAGGAGATTCGTCTGCGAGGAGATCCGTTTGATGAGATCGACGAAATCCGTGATTGATTCGGACAGCTTTGCCAGCTCCTGCACCTGCTGGGCAGAGTGTTGGACGAACTCTCGGACGTCCAGCAGGGTTTGGCTCGCCGCTGTGACATCCGTGCGGTGCCGGGCTGCGAGGGTCCTGACCTGCCCGCCGAGTGACACGACCTGGCTCGCGGACTCGGCGCTCTGATCGGTTGAGGTACTGATCTTGGTCAGGAGCGAGTCTGCAGTCTGCATGCCGGTGACCTGTCGCTCCGCGCTCTGCGATACCTTCACCATGGCGCCTGAAATTTCCCCGCTACTGGCGGCGAGCTCCTGGCTCATTGCCGAGAAATCACCTGCCGTTTGACTGACGCGATGGGCTTCGTTGCTGACTGCCAGGACCACTTCTCTGAGCCTGGCACGCATGTCGTCAAAGGCCTGGGTGAGTCCTCGGAGTTCCGTCGGCATCTCTCCGAACGACACCGCGCGGAGATCGCCCTGGCCGAATCGCCGGGCCACTCGGGTGAGCTGATTGAGCGGCTCCTCAACCGCCGTCACAGTGCGCAGGGTCAAGTAGACCCCAAACGCGATGACCGCGGCGACGGCGAGACCGACCATGATCTCACGCCTAGTGGCGGCGCGGCGCAGCACCGTAGCCCGCGCCTCAGCCTGTCGGGT
>JABDII010000413.1 GCA_013003805.1 Gemmatimonadales bacterium | reverse complement strand
GATAGAGTTGGCAGGAGAGCCGTCCGTCGGACACATAAAATTGAAAGAGGACATGGCATGGAGCCAGCGCCATAGCCTCCAGCTCGCCAACATTCCACGAGGACACGATGTGGCGCCGCGAGTGGGGCTCACGTTGGATCTGCTCCACGACGCGCGCGATCTGATCGATGTGAGTGCCGTCCGGAGCGGGCCACGAGCGCCACTGCCGGCCGTACACCGGTCCGAGATCACCCTGCTCGTCGGCCCATTCGTTCCAAATGCGGACCCCATGTTCTTGCAGGTATCGGACGTTGGTATCACCCCGGAGGAACCACAGCAATTCGTGGACGATTGACTTGAGATGGACCTTTTTGGTGGTGACCAAGGGGAACCCCTGCGCGAGGTCGAATCGCATCTGGTACCCAAACATGCTCAGTGTCCCGGTTCCAGTGCGGTCCCTTTTCGGTCGCCCGTGATCGCGGACGTGGCGCAAGAGATCGAGGTACGGTTTCATAAGCGAAGGTTCCCGTCTGCGAGAGAGAGCCTGGGACGGTCGTACTCGCCCTCGCGCTCTATATGGCGAAGTTCACGGGCGATGTCGTCGGGCAGAGAGACTGCTCGGGAACCGACCTTCAGTTGATCGATGGGTTCGACTCGCCCAGGCAGCAGCACACCCGGGTTCAGGGTTCCGTTGGGATCGAACGCATGTTTGATGGCGTGAAACAACGAGATGATCTCCGGGCCATAGAGTTGTTGGAGCAGGCCGGCGCGTAGGCGCCCAGCTCCGTGCTCACCGGCAGGCGTCCCGCCGAGGCGGATGACTTGCGCCGTCACCTCCTCGAGTAGTGTCGCCACGGCTCCCTCCCAGTCGCCGCGACTGAGATCAACCAGGAGATTGGCGTGGAGGTGTCCGTCTCCGGCATGGCCGAAAAGTACCACCTCCAGACCGTGCGTGGCGGCAGCCCGCCGCACCGCTTGGACATACCGGCCGAGCTGGGGAACCGGCACGCAACCGTCTTCGATCACCTGGAGCGATCGCCGGTGTTCCGGGAGCCGTGCCAGAATGGGACTCGCCGCATGCCGCAACGCCCAGAGCTGCGCGATCTCATCCTCCGTGAGAGCCGTCTCGACGTCGGCGGCAAGCGGTGTTACGGCACGTACCGCGTCGCCTACGACGCCACGAAGTGCAGTCGGATCGTCGTGTTCGAATTCCACGAGCAAGAGTCCGGCGGCCCCGGCCGGGATCCTACGGGCAGCGTCCTTTGACTCCGCAGTGGAGGCGACGAGATCGAGGAAGGTCCGGTCGAGGAGCTCGATCGCCGAGGCGTTCAGCTGGCGAAGCGCGAGCACGATATCGGCTAAGGTGTCGAGTTCCGCGAGCGCCACCCCAATTCCGGCGCGATGCGCCGGTGTCCGGTCCAGTTGCCACTCGATCGCGGTGATGATCCCGAGGGTGCCCTCCGAACCGATGATGAGGTCGATCACGTCGCCGGAGTCGAGGTAGGCATCGAGCGCGTAGCCGGCGGAGTTTTTCCGGGTATGCGGGAATCGGGTTCGGATCGTGGCTGCTGCGACCGCTATGCTGGGGGCCACCTGCTTCCGGAATCGCATGAGCGCCGGCAGCGCCGGCTCCTCCTGCCTCTCCTCAGCTCCATTGTTCGAGCGTCGAATCCAACCCGGCACTCCGTCAGCGGTCATGAGTTCGATCGCACGCACCCATGGCCTCACGCTGCCGTGGCGCACGGAACGAGCCCCCGCCGCGTTGGTTGCCGCCATGCCGCCAAGCGTGGCCCACCGCCCGCTCGAGGGATCCGGTGGCAGCCGGAGCCCGTGGCGGGCTGCGGCGTGCGCGAGGTTCTTGTAGGGGACGGCTGTGCCGGTCACTGCCACGCTACGGTCGGGCTCGACATCGAGCCTTCCGGCCCCGAGGGTGGTTAAGTCCAAGAGGACGCCAGATCCTACATTGCCCCCCCCCATGGCACTTCCGGCCCCGCGGGGGACCACGGAGACTCGATGGTCACGCGCCCATTGCAGGATTGTGGCGAGATCCTCAGCATCGACCGGCAGGGCCACGGCGGCCGGAATGATCCGATAGATTCCGGCTCCTTCGGCGTAGGCCGCACGGGCGCGCTCGTCGGTGCGGAAAATGCCACGGATGGCAGGCGGGTCAGACAAGGGCGTGATGAGACGTGTCATGCGGTGGCCCAGCGTCGGTTCAGTACGCGCACGTGATGTCAGGCCAAGCGCCGATAATACGCTCGAACCATGTAGTTACTCGGGGCCACGAGATGGGTTGCCGCAAGAGTACGGTACACCTCGCCCGCGTAATCTTGAGCTTATGTGCCGGCTCGAGCAAGCGCTGGTCGTGCTCCGCACGGCGCAGGGTACGCACCGCGAAATAAAACGAGGTAAGACAAAAGAGCCGGACGCGGTATAGGCGATGGGGCAACAGCGTACAGTACTGGAGCGAGTCGGCTAGATGCCGGCGCGCCTCTTGGATCAGCGTGTCCATGACCTGCCGTGACTGAGTCCGATAAGCAGGATCGAACAGCTTCTCCGGCGGAACGCCTGCCTCGACGCACAGATCCTGAGGGACGAAGCTCCAGCCGCGGTGGTGATCGTCGGCAACATCCTTGATGATGTTGGTGAGCTGGAGTCCGAGGCCGAAACTCGTGGCGAGTTGGTCCAGAGCTGCGTACCGCTCGAGATCGGCTCGAGCATCAGACAGCCGGAACAGCCCGGTCAGGAGATGTCCGACCGTGCCCGCGACATAGTAGCAGTACCGATCCAACTCCGCGAGATCGTTCAAGGCCTCGAGCGTTGCACCTGGAACTTGCCGCCCTGCACGGGCGAATTCGGCCATTCCCAAGCACATCTCCTGCACCCAGGGCCGGACGGCCTCCTGCTCGGCGGGAGAGAGGGCGCGGAATTCGCCGAGAACAATGTCCGCGTCAAACGCTAGGTGTTCCTCGTCATTCCGACACGCAACGAAGGCCTCTCGCAGCGGTGCCGCATCAGGGCCCTCTCGGTCGAGACACGCATTGAAGTGAGAAAGCAGTTCGCGTTTCTCCGCCACCGAGAGGTCAACGGCATCCTCCACCGTGTCCGCGATGCGGCAGAGCAGGTACGCAATCGTGACCGATTCGGCGAGCGGCCTTGGAAGCAGTCGGATGCAAAGCGCAAAGGTGCGTGAGACCTTGGGAAGCATCGCGGCGCAAAAGGCCCGGCCGTCGCTCGGGGAGATCCCTCCCCGGTGGGTTTGAGGCCCGGTCTCCGTGGAGCTCATCGCGCGCCTCTCACAGCCGCTCGGCTCATCGGATGAGGGATGCCACGACCCCTCGCCAAGAGAATATCGCACTCGGGTCGACGGTCTCATTCAGCACGCCGGCGGCCGCGTTCCGAAGGGCCTCGCTTCCTTGCGCCCGTTTGATCAGGAAGTCGCTTACCCAGGGGTGGGACAGCCATCGTTCGGCAATATTGTAGCCGTGGTAGCGCGGTTCGAGTGCCGACTGTATGGCTAGGGGCAAGCGCTCGAGCGGTTCGAGGCTCCCCGCCGCGAGTGCCGTATTCACGTGGTCAGCCGCTAGAGCGCCGGTCTCCATGGCCTTGCCGATTCCCTCGCCCGTGAACGGGAACGTCGTTCCGGTTGTTTCACCGACGGCGACGACCCGCCCGCCGGCGTAGGTCGGAACACCTCTCAAGCCACAGCGAAGCGGTGCTCCTTTGAGCGGGGAGGTGAGTGCTCCATTCGCCACCACCTCTCTCGCGGGCGGGAAGAATTCCAACATGGCCTGAAACATGGTCCGGAGGTTCGCCTTCCGGCCTGCTCGCCCCCGACGGAAGACTCCGCAGCCGAGGTTGAACTCCTGGTTTCCCAATGGGAAAATCCACCCGTATCCCGGCAGGATCGACTGGTCGAAGCTCACGATCATCCGATCGGCGGAGACCGAGGACCGAGCGTAGCAGCGCACCGCCACGGCGCTGGGTTGGGTCGGAGTCGATGGCGCCGGGCTGCGGATCGGCCGGATGTCTGCCCCGGTAGCCACGACGGCCAATCGCGCGGCAAGCCTTGCCTCGGTTCCACGACACCTGAGGAGGACTCTACCTGGTCGTTCTTCAATGCCTAGAACATCGGCCACAGCGAACGAGGCCCCTCGTCCTACCGCGGCTTGGGCGAGGAGGGTATCGAACAGATCCCGGCGGATGGTGAGGAACTCACCGGGAATGTCCACCGCGTACTGGGATGGGCTGAAGAGCCTGGCGGCCTCGAGAGCGTGCCCTTGGGAACGGACAACCTCGTAGAGGCCCAAACGCCGGAGCATGCGGATGCTGTCGCTGATCAGGCCGTCGCCACACACCTTGCTGCGCGGGAACGGCTGTTTCTCCAGGATTGCCACATCGTGATCGGCGGCTGCGAGCTCGAGTGCGGCGGTCAATCCGGCGGGCCCAGCCCCGATGACCACGGCATCGAGGAGGCGACCAGTCAACGAGTCCGCCTCGAGTTGGGCGAACGACGGAGACCTCTTCGACACCGGGGGCTGCGCTGGCGGAGGCGTGTTTCGACTGGCACCGGGAGCCCTCACCGTGTCGCTGCGTGAGCTCACTCGGGCTCCTTGGGGGCGGAGGGAGGGGCGGCTTGTTGTTGCCCGCCTACCCGGGCAAGCGCCGCTTGGGCGCGCAGGCTGACCGGATGATCGGGTGGAGCAAGCCGTTCCAGTTCGCGGTCGGGGAGTGAGGGGTCCGCCCACGGCCGGTACACCACCTCGACGGTAATGCGGGAATGGCCAGGGTGTTCGACGTCGACCCACCCTCTTACGCGCACCACATCGAGGCCCAGCGGGCGTTGGGTCGTCGGTGTGCCTGTGGCGCTTTCAAACCATGGGGTCTCGAGATAGCCATCTCGCAGCTCGAGGACGGCGACGGGGATGGAATCCTGGCGTAGCGCTTGGGCCACTTCGGCGGTGGCGGTGGGCACATCCAGCTCCACTTCGATGGCCTGGGCCCCGAAGATGGGGTGGATGGGCGGCCTACTAGTATTCGGATTACAGGCGAGCACCATGCAAGAGAGCGGAACCCAGGGCCGGAATTGCGACATCAATGTGTATGAGGCGGTGCGCCCGGCGGATCGACGTGATCCGGAACGGTATCCGTTTCCGCTGGCTGACCGGCCGAATCTGCCGGGCTCGCGGGCACCGAGTCCGCTGGGTGTTCGTGCGAGACACCGCCTTCGTGCTCGTGTCCACCGCCCCGGTTCTCCATTTCTTGCTGCATGATCTCCGTGGAGATCCCGGCCGCGTGGCTAAACACCAACTCGCCGCCGAGCTTACTTGTGGTGTAGAGCACACCCGCCCCCACCAGCGCCAGCACCAGTGCCACTTGCCGCTCGGGCGTTTTCATCTTGCGTTCGCGCACGAGACGCCACCCAGCCAGAACGGCGAACACTCCGAGGGTAATGAACGCGAGCGTCTCGTGTCGTTCCATCATCTCGTGGATGGCCGTCCCGTGTTCGATGGTTTCCTCCGCTTGGAGGCCGGACAGGACGGCGGCGGCGGCACCTATAGTCCCGGCGATCAGCGTCCAGAAGGACGCATGGCGGAACCCATCTTTCTTTGAAAAGACGTGGAGGGCCTCGAAGACCACGGCTACGACCAGGAGCGCTGCTGGGAGGTCGTTGAGCATGGCATGGAGCCGGACAAACTCGAGGCCCAGAAAGGTGGCGACGCCGTCGCCGTTCAGGAGCAGCATGAAGTTCTCCGTTCGCGTGATGACGTGACTCAGCCCAATCCCAAATCGACGGGTGTCGGGGGCGACTGGGAGTAATCGTAGAATCCCATCCCGCTCTTTCGTCCGTACATACCCGCAAGCGTCATGCGCTTGAGCAACGGCGGCGGCGCGTAGCGAGTCTCACGGTATTCGTCGAACATGATCTCCGCGATTTTGTAGGTGGTGTCGATGCCGACGAAATCCAGGAGTGTCAGGGGCCCCATCGGGTGTCCGCAGCCCAGCTTCATTCCATTGTCGATGTCGACGGTGGAGGCCACGCCGTTCTCCAGGGCCCGAATGGCATCCAGGAGATAGGGCACTAGGAGGAGGTTGACGATGAAGCCGGAGTTGTCCTTGGCCGCCACGGGCTCTTTCCCGAGGCCTTTGGCGAAGGCGTAGGCCCGATCGAACGTCTCGGGTGAAGTGGTCACCGTACGTACCACCTCGACCAGCTTCATGAGCGGGACCGGGTTGAAGAAATGGAGACCGACAAAGAGGTCACGCCGCCTGGTAGACGCGGCCATCGCCGCGATGGTGAGGCTCGATGTGTTCGAGGCGAAGATCGTATGCGGCGGACACAGCGCGTCCAGTTCCTTCCACAGTTTATTCTTGAGCTCGAGATCTTCTGTCACCGCCTCGATCACAATGTCGCAATCGCGAAGGCGGGCGAGATCGGTTACGAAGGAAAGCCGGTCCAGGGTGGCGTCGCGATCGGCTTGGGGCAGCTTGCCCTTCTCCACGAATTTGTCGAGTGACTTCGTGATGCCGGCTTTGCCCCGTTCCAGGATCGGCTCGGCGATCTCCCGGACCACTGTCGTGTGCCCGGCGGCGGCCGCAACCTGCGCGATCCCGCTGCCCATCAACCCGCAGCCCAGCACTCCGACTTTGTTGATATCTGGCATGAGTGTTTCTCGTAGACGATTAAGGTTTGAGCGCTTTACGCACTTCGTGAGCCAACGCTTCCCACACGCGGTACCCGCCCTCTGGGAGCCGATGGGCGGGCTTCACCTCGCCGCGTTCGAGGTGGTCCAACACGCGTTCGAGGCCGAGCTTGGTCCGCTCCGCGATCGGGCGGTAACTCCTGAACGACCCGTAGCCGAGTGCCAGGCCGGCGAGGAGGGGGAGCGGCGCGACCGCCCATATTGCACCGAGGGCCGCGAGGATCACCGTGCCGGCGATACCAGCGCTGGAGACGATCGAGCCAAGGGCGATGTGCGAGCTGCGTTCTCGGCGAAGACTGGCCTCGAGGCCCACGAGACAGTACCCCTCCTCGAGGGC
>JABDII010000398.1 GCA_013003805.1 Gemmatimonadales bacterium | reverse complement strand
TGGCGAGGTAGAGTCCGACGCCGAAGATCACGAGGCCGAGCAGAAGCCGGTTGGCAAAGGTGAAGAACTCGGTCACCACGGTCGACAGGGTGGCAAAGCCGAGCAGGTCGGCGGCTTCGATCGCGGCCAACAGGATGATGCCCACCAGCACCAAGTACCCGACCACCTGGGACGGTGTCGTGCCCTTCGGACCCGCGGCGATCTTGAGGCCCAGCTTCTCAAAGACCCGGTCGAAGCCGGCGCCGCTCAGGAGGGACGTGACCAATGCAGACACCAGCTTTCCAATCATGAAGGAAATGCCAAGGATGATTCCGGCGCCGAAGATGAGCGGGACCGCAGCAAGCAGGCTCTCCAACATGCGGGTGGCAGGCTGGCTGATGCTCTCCATCTTGAGCGCGTCGAGCGCCGCGATGGCCGCGGGAATGAGGATCAGGGCGTAGACGACGAGCCCGATGACCGACGAGAGGCTGTTCTTTCCGGCCGCCGTGCCCATCCCCACTCGCTCGCCCAGGTTGTCGACACCGCTCGCAGCGAGGAGCGAACTCACGATCTGGCGCAGCATCCTGGCCACGAACCAGCCAACGAACAGGATGAATGCGGCCGCCGCGACGTTGGGCAGCATGGCGAAGGCCTTGTCGAACATTGCCTGGACCGGCTCGAGCAGGCCGTGCATCCCAAGTGCGCCGAGGACCGCCGGCAGGAACAGGAGGATCGGGAGAAAGAACACCACGTCGCCCAGCGTCTGACTGACCGGACGCTTCGGCTCCATCCCCGCTCCCGCGGTGAATTTCTCATCCAGCGTCGTCTGGCCCAAGCCCTTGGTCACAAGAGCCCTGAGGATCGCGCCGATGCCCCACGATACCAGAAACAGGACGGATGCACCCACCAGGTTCGGGAGGAACCCGGTAAACTGTTGCAGCATGTGGTTGAGCGGATCGACCACGGCAGTGATACTCAGTGCCTGAAAGGCCGCAACTACGACAAAGACCATCAGCACGTAGAACAGAGCCTTCCCGACCCAATTGCCTATCGGTGGTTTCTCCGCTGTTTCCTCGGTGCGAAGCAGGCCAGCCAGGGAGTCACCGATTGCGGTGCGGTTGATCGCGGTCCGGACCAGCGCCGAGATGGCGAGCGCCACGAGCCAGCCCACTACCAGGATTACCAATGCGGCTAAGATGCTGGGCGCATAGGCGGCGAATTGATCGGCGAGGTTGCGAATGGTCTCTTGCATGGGCGTCTCCAGGTCGAACAAACAGATTCGGACGGGCGAATACCTCTCGTAAGGGGTGCAAGTGAGAGACCGTTCGTCCGGCGTTCGAAGAAAACGACTCTAAGTTCCTGGGTTCGGACAGACTTAAGTGCTCATGGACTGGGACCCGCCGCTGAGGACGCGTCCGAGGTTGGGAAGGAGAATCCAATATCGAGACACGACAGCGCGCCACAGTCTGCCCCCCCCGCCTCTGACTCCCGACTCCCAACTCCCTATTCCACTCCCTCCCTCGTCTCCTCCACCAGACGGTCCACCACGCTGGTGAGGTCTCCGGTCTCGGCGAAGGTGGCCAGCTGCCGGTCGGCGCTCGAGCCGTGTTCGAGGATCCGGAAGGCATATTCGACCTCACGTCGACTGCCGAGCTCGTCGAGCACGTCGCCGAGGAACCACTCGATCAGTTCCTGGATCAGCTCGCGCGCGGGGACTTCGCGCTCCTTACCGAGATCAATCAGGTTCCCGTCCAACCCGAAGCGGACGGCCCGCCACTTGTTCTCTTCGATGAGATCGGACGGGTAGATCCGGAACGTCATGTTATCGCGTCTGAGCTTCCAGAGCTTCGCCACGATGGCCTGGAAGATTGCGGCGACACAGATGGCCTCGTCCACGCGAGGACAAATATCGCAGACCCTGAATTCCAGCGTCGAGTATTTCCAATGCGGGCGAACATCCCAATAGAGCCGTGACCCGTTCTCGATGGAGCCCGCACGCACGAGGGTGTCGACCAGGCTCGTGTAATCGGCCCACGACGTGAGGACGCGTGGAACACCGGTGCGGGGAAAGTTCCGCCAGACCACGCTGCGATAGGATTTGAGGCCGGTCTGGCGTCCCATCCAGAAGGGAGAGCTGGTGGTGAGGCAGAGCACATGCGGGAGGAAATACCGTGCCACGTTTAGCGCGTCGATCAGGAAATCCCGATCTTCGATGCCGATGTGGACGTGCATCCCGAAGATGAGATTCTGCTGGGCCAGGTCTTGGAGATCCTCCTTGAAGCCGAGGTAGCGTTCGAGCGGAGTGATCTCCTGCTTGAGCCAGGATGAGAACGGATGGGTGCCGGCGGCGGCGATCTTGAGGTCGCTCTTGGCGACGAGGTCCATCACCATTCGGCGAAGACGGACCACTTCGCCGCGCAACTCCGCCGGCGTCTGACAGACTGTGGTTCCCACCTCCACGATCGACTGGTGGAGTTCGGGTTTGATTTCCTCGATGGTGACGCGATCGTCGTCCAGGATCTCCGTGATGTAGCTCCGAAGCTCTCGACTCGCGGGGTCGATGATCTGGTATTCCTCTTCGAG
The DNA here is from genome assembly GCA_013003805.1 of Gemmatimonadales bacterium. GTDB lineage: Bacteria > Gemmatimonadota > Gemmatimonadetes > Gemmatimonadales > GWC2-71-9 > JABDII01. The sequence continues at coordinate 2,880 of JABDII010000398.1, read as the reverse complement.
GCCCAACGTGAGGGAAGGCGGCTGCATGCGGTCGGCTCCTGGGAGGGAGGGGGCCGGTCAAGTTATGCGCCCGTGGTGGGGTCGCAACCGTCTAGTCGGTAGGTGTCCGGGCTTCCCAGGAGTAGAGCAGGCGGTATACGTCGCGATTGCGGAGCACCGCCCGGACGTAGCCGCGGGTCTCACGGAAGGGAATGCGTTCGATGAAGACTTCGAGATCGTCGGCGCCCGGCCGCATGAGCCAGCGATCGAGCCGAGACGTGCCCGCGTTGTACGCCGCCAAGACATGGGGCAGGTCGCTGGAGCGCCGGAGCAGATCTCTCAAGTGCGTGACACCGAGTTGGAGGCTCACATCCGGCTGGTATAACAGGACTGGATCCCAGAAGGGGAAGCCCTCGGCCCGGGCCACCCGTCGGCCAACGTCCGGCATGATCTGCATTAAGCCGCGCGCCCCGGCACGTGAGGTTGCCGAGGGATCGAAGGCAGACTCTTGCCGGATGAGCCCGGCAATGAGAGCCGGTTCGACACCGTGCTCCCGAGCCAGTGCCAGGATGCCGTCCCGCTGGAGCACCGGGTACAGGAGCCGCAAGGTCCGGCCGTCCATCTTGGCGCCCAGGTCCACCGCACGCCAGGCCAATCGAATCGCCCGGCTCACGTTGCCGATACTGCTGAGCCCTTCGGCTACCGCAAGAGTCATGTCGGCCGAATCCCGGGCGGCCTCGACGATGGCATTCTCCTCGAGCCGGGCCTCCCGGCTGAGCCCGAGTCGTCGTAGCAGATCAACTCGGCTCACCGCGCTATCGATGCCCGGGTAGGTCCGAACCGAATCCGGCAACGGAGGGAGTGGTTGGACCTCCCCGAGCCGGCGGGCGCTCAGAAGACCGTAGTAACTCCAGGTTTCCCGTCGGATGACCCTGCGCCAGCGAGTCACCGCGGCGGACGAGTCTCCCGCGGCCTCCCACGCACGGCCGGCCCAGTATAGGCCTGCGAGCGACTCGGAGCTGGCGGGGTGTTTCCTTACTAAGCTGTCGAATCCACCGGCCGCAGCGCGAGCCTCGTTCTCGACTAGCGCGATGATGGCGGCTTGAAAACGGGCGAGTGGTGCGTAGGGGCTCGAAGGGTGGCTGGTGGCGGCGGCCTGGTACGTCCTGCGTGCCGCCGTGTCTCGTCCCTCGTCGATGGCGAGGTCGGACAAGAGAATCCTGGCCCGCACCGAAGCCAGCTCGCCGGGGTAGACCTTGAGGATTTGCCGGAGCGCGTCGCGCGACCCTCCGAGCCCGCCTCGCAGGAGTGAGCGAGCGCCCAGATACGCCGCGCTAGCGGCAAGGCTCTTGGGCCGGGTCACCCGGCGGAACTGGACTGCCGCCTCGCGGTGCCGGCCCAGTCGAGCCAAGATGTTGCCGAAGGAGAACCGATCGCGCATGCTGCCCTTCCCGGCGGCGAACGCACGGCGGAAGCCGGTCGCCGCGCGGCGCGTCATGCCGATGATGTTCGCTCCGCGACCTACGGCGAGTTCCTCGTCGGGAGATAACGGGGCAAATCCGTCATCGAGCAGCGCGATGGCCCGAGCCAGGGCGCGGCGCGGTCGTTGGGCCGTTACAATCGACGCCAATTCGCGGCGGACGGCCAGGCTCTCCGCCGATGAACGGGCGATGGCCAACTCGAGTTCGAGGGCGGCGTCCACGACACCGCCCGCCCGCCGGATCCGGATTGCGCCGAGCGTGTCTCCGGTCCAGAGACGTGCCTCGGCTTCGGTCACGGAGATCTGGGAACGCGGCGCTGGTCGAGTGAGCCCGTCATACAGCGCATACCGGGTCGCGCTGTCAGCGGTGACCGCGGCCGCTCGCAGGCGGAGCCACTGGGCAATGCGTGGCAGTTCCCGCTCGGCGTCCCGATAGGCTCGAACCGCGTTGTCGAATTGCTCGGTGCGATGGTACGCCCGCGCGAGCACGATGAGTCGCTCGGGTCGATCGACTGCACCCGCCGACGTTCGGACGGCGGCCCGCGCATGCTCAACCGCCGTGGTGTCCTCCCGTCGCTCGAGTGCGGCCCGGGCGAGCAGTGACCGGGCCCGCCCGGCGAACAGGGTGTCCACCCACGTGTGATCGGCAAGTATCCGTTCGATGTGGGCCCATCCGCGCCAGCCGTTCGCGGCCTCCGCCGCGACCATCACGGCCTCGGGGGTGGTCCGGGCCGTATCCGCAACGATCGGGGCGAGTCGTAGCGTGGCCCGCCAGGGCAAGCCCTTGGCGATGTCGGCCCGGGCCGAGTCGAGCACTGAGTTGTCTTGGTCGGGAAGGATCCTGGCCGTTGGAGGGGTGTCCTCCGACTGGCCACACGCCACCCCACCGATGGCCGAGGCCAGCAGTCCCAACACGAGGGAACGCCATCCGGATCGGGGGGGGGTCGGCGACGAGAGGAACATCGGCGGCGGCTCTCCAATTGGCGGGCGAGGAGGTCCGGGGCGAGTGCGCCGGTGGGGAGCGCACGTGAGCTCGACGAGAGAAGAGTCTAGCTGGAACCCCCGACCAGCTTCAACTGCGGCGCTAGAGCGACTCGAAGCGCCCCTGAAAGAAACGGAGCTTGGCCGGTTCATACACGAACCTCAAGCCTTTGATCTCCTCGCGCCGCTGGTAGAGCCGGATGATCCCGTCGGCCACCGCCTGCATGTGATCATTGGTGTAGACGCGCCGCGGGATGGTGAGCCTCACCAATTCGAGGGACGGGCGGTAGTTCTCTCCGGTCTCGGGGTTCCGTCCTTTGGACACGTTCCCTCGCTCCATCGCCCGGACGCCGGTTTCGACGAAGATCTCCGACGCGAGTCGTTGCGCCGGGTATTCGTCTTGGTCGATATGAGGCAGAAACCGTGCCGCGTCCAAGAAG
>JABDII010000397.1 GCA_013003805.1 Gemmatimonadales bacterium | reverse complement strand
GCTGTGTCCTTTGGGAGGCCAACAACTGATGGGCATCTCTCGACTTGCAACGGTAAGCACGGCGCTCGCTGTAGTAGTGACATGTTGCTCTGGGCCGACCGAAGTTTCGATGACCGACCTGGCACGGGTCGTCGCGCGTGACGGGGTGCCCTTCGTCCTGCCCTCCATTCCTTCAACGATCCTCGATCGGCTCTCGGCGCACCGGGTGGTTGTGGTCGGTGAGACCCATCTGCTTCGCGAGCATCGTGAGATGATGGCGGAACTCGTTCGCGAGCTGCATGCGCGAGGTTTTCGACAGCTCGTACTCGAATGGCCCCACATGGTTGACTGGCTCCTTGCCGACTTCGTGCACGACGGGCAGCTCGAGCCCGGGTGGCAGCCTTCCGTCGTTCTCGGCGGCGACATGATCACGGCAATTCGCGACTTCAATCGCTCGCTGCCTGAGGCAGAACACATCGACGTGCGCGCGATTGACGTGAATCTCCAAGACTACGGGGGGGCGCGCGAATTCCGCCTGGCACTGAGGGCGCTCTCGCGGCACCTGCCCAGCCCGGGACCCGTCGGTGCGTTCCTGCAGGGTACCTATGCCACACCCGAGGCCCAGGCCGAGGAGCTCGTGACTCTCCGAGACGAGCTCGAGGCCAGCCAATCAGAACTCGTCGCCGCCTGGGGGGCGTATTGGTACGAAACGGTGTCCGAGATGGTCGAGGTAGAGCGGGCCAGCGTCCCCGTCCGAGCGATGAGGCAGGACCACTACGACTTGTCGGTCCGCTTGCGCGAAAACGTCATGAAGCGCCTCGCCGATCTCCGGCTGGAAGGTTACGGACACGGCACCGTGATCAACGTCGGCTCAAACCATGCACAGAAGGATTACTTGCTGGGAACTTCACAGGAGTGGTTGGGCGACTACCTCGTTCACCAAAGCACCGCCGCCCAGGGATCGGTGATCGTCTTGGGCGTCACTCCCGCGCGGGTCGTCTCCGGCTCCGGAGGTGCTACGACCTACGACATACTGGACACGTCGCCGGACAACGAACTCTTCCGGTTGATGTACGAAACCTGGTCGGATCAGATCGTCTTTCTTCCGTTGGACGACCCGGTCTTCGGGAGCGAACGTGTCCCCCTCAACTTCGAGGGGACGATCTACGTTTGTGCCCCCGAGCGGCACTACGACGTGCTCGTGGTGTTGCCGCTGGCGCACCGCGTGCCCTTCACGTAGACCGCGAGGTCGACGGCGGGGGCAGGCGGGTACCGAACCCACCTCCCTACTCGCGCGTCTACGAGATCACCAGCAGGTTGAACCCGACGACTGACCAAGCCCCATCAACCTCCGCGAGCGTGAGCTCAAAGACGGCTGCGAAGCCGCGCCGGCTGAGGGACACTTCCACTGTGGCCCCTCCGTCGTCGGTAAGGCGCACCTGGGAGAGCCTTGCGAGCACTGTGGCCAGGCCGGATGCGCAATAATCGTCGTCCGATCCAGTCTCACAGGAGCCGACGATGTGCGGTTTGGACAGCTGGTGCTCGATCCAGGCGGGTGCGTGGTACTCAGGTGGTTCATCCGCTTCACTTACTTCGCTTAGCTGATCGGATAGCCGAGTCGCCGGGGCTCGGGTATCCAGCAGGGCCGTGTATGGGGTGTCCTGTGGCATCCCCCAAGTTTTTGCGATCGCGAAGGGAAGGGAGTCGACGACGACACTGAGGATCGCCGCTTCCTGCTCCCCCGTCGGTCGTGGGGTGGCATCACGGCAGGCGACCGGAGTAAGGACGATCGCAACGACCAGCCAAGTAGATCTCATGGTCCCCTCAGTTCCAATCGTGTCACCCGATTTGGCACGCTTACGACTCTGGGAAAACGTGTAGCGTTGCCGCTCACACCCGCGCCGCCACCGCCTCCAGCGTCGGCGCAATCACTCCCGGCCGCTCCACCGCCCGCGCCGCCGCCGGCACATCCTTGAGCCCGGTGCCCGTCACCAACACCACCACCCGCTCACCGCGCTCCACCAGCCCTTCCTCCAACGCCACATCCAGCCCCGCCAACCCCGCCGCCGCCGACGGCTCGGCGAAGACGCCGCTGAGACTGGCCAGCCGGGGAATCGCCGTGAGGATGGCTTCGTCCGACACGGCAACGCCGCTCCCGCCAGAAGCGCGGATGACATTCATGCACTGAAGCGCGTTCCGCGGCGCCTCGACCGTGAGAGAGTCCGCAACGCTTTGCGCACCCGGGATCGGCCTGATGGTTTCACGGCCTTCGGTGAGAGCGGTGACGATCGCCGCCGCCCCCTCCGGCTGGACTGCGATGAGCCGCGGCACGCGATCGATCAGCCCGCTCCGGTCCAAGTCACTGAACCCCTTGGCCACCCCGGCAAGGATCACCCCGTCGCCCACCGGGACCAGCACCGCGTCCGGTACCTCGGGCGCTAGGCTGGCCGCGATCTCGAGCCCTGCGGTCTTCTTTCCTTCTATGGTGAACGGGTTGAGCGCGGTGTTCCGGTTGTACCAACCGAATTCCTCACAGGCCGCGAGGCAGAGCTCGAACGCGTCGTCGTAGTTGCCGTCGATCGGCAAGACGGTGGCGCCGTAGGAGAGCATCTGCACCAGCTTGGCCTCTGGTGCGTTGGCGGGCACGAACAGAATCGCCCGGGTACCCGCGGACGCCGACACCGCCGCGAGCGCGGTCGCGGCGTTCCCGGTCGAGGCCGCGGCCACGGTGTCGTAGCCGTACTCCCGCGCCTTGGCCACCACCAACAGCGAGGCCCGGTCCTTGGTGGAGCCGCTGGGGTTCCGGGTGTCGTCCTTCACCCAAAGCCGCGGCATGCCGAGTGCCTGCCGCAACTGAGGTGCGGCAACCAGTGGGGTGCCGCCAACCGGGAGGGGCGGCAGATGCTCGGCCGACGGAATCGGCAGGAACGCGGTCAGGAAGTCGGGATGGGACGGTGGCGCTTGAGGCCAATTGGTCGGAAGCTCGTCCAGCTCGACCTCGAGCACCCCGCGGGTCACACCGCCGGGTTCCTGCTTGTCGGCGCAGGCGGCACAGACGAGCCGGACATCATTCTCGTCATACGGCGTGGCGCACTCGGTGCAGCGGAAGCGAAAACCGGCCATCGACTGCTCGGCCTACATGGTCAAGGCCATCAAGGCCTTCTGGACGTGGAGCCGGTTTTCGGCCTCGTCGTACACCACCGATTGGGGGCCGTCGATCACCTCGTCGGTCACCTCGCGGCCACGATCGGCCGGGAGCGGATGCATGTAGATCATATGTTCCTTGCCGAGCCGCATCTGGTCTTGGCCGCAACGCCACGTGGGGTACTTCTCGATCAGGCCCAGCCCCTCCTTGGTGTCCTGGGTGGTGACCAAGGGGCCCCACGACTTGGGGATCACCGCATCGGCATCGCGGAAGGCGTCCTCGAAATCGTGGGTGATCTCGAACGTGGCGTCCGCCGCCTCCGCGTTGGCCTGGGCCAGGGCCTCGATGTCGGGCATGAGCTTGAACTCGGGCGGGTAGGCCAGCGTCACGTCGATTCCGAACCGCGGCATCATCAGTATCAGACTCTGGGGCACCGAGAGCGGCCGCACGTAATTCGGAGCGCTGGTCCACGCCACACCGAGCTTGAGTCCCTGCGTGTTCCCGAACCGTTCCCGGATGGTGAGGTAGTCTGCCAGGATCTGGCAGGGGTGATACCGGTCGCACTGCATGTTGAGCAGCGGAATGCTGGCATGCGTCGCGACGTCGTTCAGGTAGTCATTGCCCTCGCCGTAGGCGCAGTGGCGGATGGCGATGCCGTCACCGTAGCGCGACAGCACATTCGCCGTGTCGCGCGCGTTCTCGCCGTGGCTGATCTGCATCTTGTCGGGCGAGAGGTAGATAGCGTGTCCGCCGAGCTGGGTCATGCCTGTCTCGAACGAGTTCCGGGTCCGGGTCGACGCGTCGAAGAAGATCATGTAGAGGGTTTTGGCCAGGAGATGCGGCGTGGGCCGGCCCTCCCGTTTGTCGGCCTTGAGCACCTGGGCCAGGGTAAACAGGGTCTCCAACTCGTCCAGGGTCCAGTCCTGGGTGCTGATGAAATCGCGGCCTCGCAGGCTCGAGTCTACCATGTCGCTAGTCCCCCGCCTTCGCGGCTCTATCGGCCAGCAACTTGTCTTTTCGCTTGGCCAGGAATGCCGGTATCACGCTGTAGACCGCGGTGGCGCGTACCAGGTCGTCCACCGCCACCCATTCCTCGGTGGTATGCGCCAGCTCCTCGAGCCCGGGCGCGAACCCGACCGTCGGAATGCCGTGCCGGCCCATGCTGGCGACCCCGTTGGTGGAGAACCCCCAGCGCGAGATCTCAGGCTTGCTTCCCAAC
>JABDII010000253.1 GCA_013003805.1 Gemmatimonadales bacterium | reverse complement strand
GCCCCAATGTTCACGGCCTGTCCGTTCACATGGCCCGCTGAAGCCGTTGCCGCCAGCAAGTTGGCGTCAACCACGTTGTCCACGTACGTGAAATCCCTCGTCTGGTAACCGTCTCCATACACGCTCGCTGGATGACCCTCAAGCAGGGCCGACAGAAACGCTGGAATCACCGCTGCGTAAGCGGATCGTGGGTCCTGGCGTGGGCCAAAGACATTGAAGTAACGAAGGGCGACGGCCTCGAGGATGCCAGCCCGGGCAAACGCGAGGGCGTACTGCTCGCCCGCGAGCTTCGCCGCAGCATACGGCGATCGCGGCTGCAATTCCATGCTCTCGACCTTGGGGAGCGTCGGCGTGTCACCGTAGACCGAACTGGAACTCGAGTAGACGAAGCGGCGAACGCCAGCGTCCCGACACGCCAATAAGAGCTGCACGGTCGCATTCACATTATGCTCGTGTGACGCCCACGGGTCGCTCATCGATCGAGGGATGCTCGGTAAGGCCGCGAGATGGAACACGACATCGACGCCTTCGACCGCCTGCCTACACACGGCCGGGTCGGTCAGATCTCCTCGGATAAAGGTCAGTTGGTCCCGGAATTGGCCGAGATTCCTGAGATTCCCTGTCGAGAGATTGTCCACTACGATGGTCGGATGCCCCAGCCCCGAGAGTCGCTCGGCTACGTGGGAGCCCACAAACCCGGCTCCTCCAGTCACCGTGCACTTAAATTGATGGTCCTTCATTCGACCTCCGAGCGGCTGGGCCCTTCTCACCGGTAGACTTCGAGGTTCGATGAAACAAAGATATTGCGTGACCCCGACAGACCGTGTTGACACCGGGCAATCCAGGGCATCCGCCACCGATACGCACTATTGGTGCCAGCCAAACTGGTAAGCTACTCCCACCTACTGCTTTAGTGGAGTGTTGGATTGACACAACAGAAGGGTGTGGGGCTGGCTGTGTCGGCGCTCGGGCTCTTCGCCATCGCCGTGGCAACTCTAATCCCTAGCCCACTCAGCGAACCCCGGGTAGCCGAGACACCGTTTTGGTGCCTTGTCTGCGGGCCGCTGGGCCTCATCGATGTCATCCTCAATGTGGCCCTCTTCCTCCCTCTCGGGTTGGGACTGAGGCTGTTGGGCTGGCCATTCGCGCGAATAGCGATCGTTAGCTTCCTGGTCAGCTTCGCGGTAGAGTCGCTGCAGTTCGTCACCATCCTCGGCCGCGATGCCAGTGTGAGCGATCTCATCACGAACACTAGCGGCGGCCTGCTCGGTGGATTCCTCGCTCATCACCGGTATGTGCTGGCGTTTCCAACGCCTCGGAATGCAGCCCGGCTCCTCGCAGCTGGCGTGCTCGCGGTCCTCGGGGTGTTTCTGAGCACGGTCACCCTGCTGCAACCCGACCTGCCTCGGGGAACATGGTACGGGATTGTCGCCCCGGCCTGGCCGGGACACGGAACATTTGAAGGCACCGTACTCGACGCGCGGATCGGTGTTGCTCCTATCTCTCGAGACACGCTGCCGCTCGCACCCAAGCATCGTGTAGCGCTCCTCTCGGGAGATCCGATCCTCGTGAGGTTCGGCGTGGGCAAGACAAGACCGAGTGGTCTCGCACCACTCGCTGTCGTCGCGTCTCAGGAGCACCGGACTCTGGCACTTCTGGCACAACATGGTCGGGATATCGTCGCCGGCGTTCGTCTTCGGGCAAGTGCATGGCGCCTTAGGTCACCGCGGATCCGGCTCAACCATGTCATTCCAGAAAGCGCCGGGGACACCGTCGTCGCTTGGGGTGGATTCGAGGGGGGAGAGCTTTACGCCGGTGGCGTGGCGAATCAGCAGCGGCATAGCCGCCGGCTGTCGCTCTCAGTCGGGCTGGGGTGGGCTCTCTTACTTCCAATCGGAGGGGGGATTGGCCCTGAGGCAGGACCTCTCAATGTGCTCTGGCTCCTGATTTTGATTATGCCGTTAGCATACTGGGCAGGCCGCTCCGAGCGAGGGCTCGCTCTCCCCTCTGTCGGAATCCTGGTGTTGATTGGACTTGCCTTCCTCCCCCTGGCCTTCGGGCTCCGTATTGGTCATTGGTCGGAGTGGATCGCTGGAGGCGCCGCAATCGGTCTGGGGGTACAGATGGCTAGGCATCTTCGGCCGGACACCAGACGGACCCGCGTTGATCGGCGCCCCTGAAAGAGTGACTTGGCGCCCGTCCTGGACGATTCCTCCACCACGCGCCCGCACGCTATCTTCCCCTGCATGGCCCTGCCCTTCCGAAAGCGGATCCTGCTTGTCCTGATCGCCCTCGGGGCCGTGCCCACCGCCGTGCTGATCGTCGGTTGGGCCATGAGCGTCCGCCGCATCAACCCGGTCGTAAGCACCGAGGCAACCATGGCCGATCTGGGTTCCTCGGGGCGCGCGCTCTTGAGCAGCATCGATACCGCAAGCCTGACCGAACCCGCCCAGCGAGCCCTGACCGCTCACACGGAACGGTTGAACACAGCGCTCAGTCAGGCGCGCCAGGCCTCCACGTACAGCCGCTACTATTCCGCCGGCCTCGCACTCGCGCTGCTGAGCCTCGGGGCGCTCCTCGTGTACGCCTCTATCCGAGTCGCCGGGCATCTCTCTCGACAGCTCAGCCGACCCATCGATGAACTGATAGGATGGACCGAGCGTATCCGGCGTCGCGAGGCGCTACCGGAAGGACCGCCACCGAGAGGGGCGCCTGAATTCATAGCCCTCCGCGCCGCGCTGCGGGAGATGGCCGCTGGCCTCGAAACGGGAAGGACCAAGGAACTCGAGGCGGCACGGCTTCGCGCGTTTCAAGAGGTAGCCCGCCGCGTGGCGCACGAGATGAAGAACCCGCTTACCCCCATTCGCTTGGCGGTCTCGCAGCTGCGCGCTGGCAGCGGCATGCAGCAAGGGGAAGCCCTCGAGATCGTCGAAGCCGAATCCGCGCGATTGGAGGAAATGGCTCGCGAGTTCAGTGAATTCGGCCGCCTCCCCGAAGGCCCCCGGGCCGAGGTCGATATCGTCGAACTGCTGGGAGAGCTTGCTCGAACTACGCTGCCGCCCTCCATGAGCCATACGATCGAAGCGCAGGCAGAACTGCCGGTCATCCAGGGCCAGTATGATCCACTACGCCGGGCGTTCAGCAACCTCATGAGGAACGCGTCTGAGGCCATGGATGGTGTGGGCACCGTCGCACTCAGAGTAACTCGCACCACCCGTGACGAGTTGGAAGTCGAAATACGCGACCACGGACCCGGGATTCCCCCGGAGGATCGAACGCGAGTCTTCGAGCCCTATTTCACTCGCAAACCTCGGGGAACGGGGCTTGGCCTGGCGTTGGTACGGCAGACGATCGAGCATCACCACG
>JABDII010000358.1 GCA_013003805.1 Gemmatimonadales bacterium | reverse complement strand
TCTCAGCATCGGGCAAATCCACATCGGGATTGAACGCCGCGATCCTGCGGTCGTTCCACCGGGGAATCCGTCCGAGGAAGATCTCGGCGATGGTCTGGCCGTCGAGTGTCAAGCGGGTGTCGCCCAGCGACGGGAGGTTGTAGGTCAACACCACCGCCCCGATCACCGTCGGGACGTGGAGTACGTTCCCGCCTACCGACGCGATCTGATCGTCCTTCATGGGGCCGTCGGTGGCCCCGAAGTCCACCGTCCCTTCGGTGAACTGGCGGATTCCGCCGCCCGAACCGATGGACTGATAATTGATCTGGAGTCCCGTCGTCCGGTTGTACTCGTCGAACCAACGGGTGTAGATCGGATTGGGAAAGGTGGCTCCGGCACCGGTGAGCCTGGAAATGGTGGCAGTAGCCCCCTGTTCACTTGAAGCACACGCGCTGGCCGCGATCAGGAAGGCGAGGGGAATCCCTGCGGCCCAGCGGCGCATCGTGCGCACGTTCTGTCTCACGTACTCCTCCTTACAATCCTTCGTGGTGATGCCATCCGGCTACGCGCGCTGGCGCGGCCTTGTCTAAAAGCTGATGGCGAGCGCCGTGCGAATCCCTTGAATGCTCTCCAAACCGCTGGCTTGAAAGCTCTGGTTCTCGTACATGATTTGGAATCGGGTCTTCGACGAAAGGTAGAAATTCACCCCCGCCGTAACGATGGTGGTTCCATCATCGTCGGTGTCCGTGTCGGGATCTGAGAGATCGACCCGGACCGCTGGCTCCACGGCGAACAGGAAGGACTCGGAGTCGGCCACGCGAACGTGATACGCTCCAACGAGTGAGAGACCCCAGATGGTGAGCTGGTCCTCTGAGTCGTCTTCTCCGCGCATGAAGTCGCCCACGAGGTAGACGCCTTCATTCCCGGGCTTGCCCCATTGGGCATCAATGCCGAATGCCTGGTTGGTGAACGAGGAGTCCGTCACTCCCATGACGTCGACGATCCCATCGTGGGAGAAGAACGAGCCACCAACGTTGAGCTCATCGGTGACGTCTAGGGTGGCCCGGACGCCGAAGGACTTGGCGCTGTTGACCTCCGGAGTACTCTCGCCTTCGCCGTTGTACACGCCGGCGTGGACCGCCAGCACTCGACCATCTCCGACGGCAGTCATCAGGCGGAGGGCGGCGCCTATATCGTGCGACCCGAAGCCGTTCCCGAGGAACAGGTCGTTCGAAGAGCTCTTGACCAGTCCCCGCCCCGCGCCCCGCTCGAGCGAGGGCAAGTTGTTGGATGAGGTCAGCTCGTAACGGTTGAATGGGCGCTTCTCTTGGCCGACACGGACGGCCAAGGCGGTTTTGGAGGTGGGCTTGGTGAGCCGGACGTCGATGTAGGCGTCCCTCAACCGCACCCGGTTCTTCCCGTCCTCGAACGAGGGCACAATGATGAATGAAATGTTCTCAGCGATCTGCCCCTTCGCCGTTATCCTGGCCCGCCGGGTGAACGAACCGCTCTCCGGCCCCGTGATCGCGGCGTAGTCGCCGTTGTCGAAGAAGTAGAAGTGCTGTTGCAGGCGGCCGGCCAGGGAGACGTTGGGATACTTCGTCTGGGCCGTGAGCGTGCCGACTCCACCGACCGACAGGAGGCCGATTCCAAGCAGGAATCCGCGTAATCGGGCGCACCGCACGTGGCTGTTGGTCATTCCTCATCCTCATCTAGTGACCATGGACTGCGTCCCGACCGCTGTTGGTTGTGACAGGACGCGGGGCCGCTGTGCTGTTGCAGCGTGGGGGAATGCTAAGAGAAGCGGGTAACGGCGAGAGTATGTTTGTGCAACGATTCTGTAACGTGGGGCAGGCCGTCAGGGCAGGTGAAGGCAAGACTCGAGGACAGCCCGGCTCAGGCTGCTGGGAACCGGCACGAAATCGTAGTGCCTTGGCCGGGCTGGCTCTCGGCCGAGACCGTGCCTCCGTGAGTCTCGACCAGATGCTTCACAATGGAAAGGCCGAGCCCCGTGCCTCCCTGCTCACGAGAGCGCGCCGTATCGGCCCGGTAAAACCGCTCGAAGATGCGGGGCAGGTGTTCCCGACCGATGCCGGTGCCGGTGTCCTCCACCGCCACCGTCCAGCCATCCGCCTCCCGCCGGATGCGGCAGACGATGTGCCCAGCCTCGTCGATGTGCCGGAGGGAGTTGTCATACAGGTTGGTGAGAATCTGGCGCAGCGCCTCCGGGTCCAGCCGGCCGACGGAAGGAGTGTCCGCATCGACCTCGAAGGTCACGCCCTGAGCCTGGGCTTGCTCCGCGAATCCTTGCCAGGAATCCGCCGCCGCCGCTGCCAGGTCGACATCCTGGC
>JABDII010000356.1 GCA_013003805.1 Gemmatimonadales bacterium | reverse complement strand
CGCGGTCGATGAGGGACGGGAGAGCCTCGATCTCTATCTCGACGAGATCAGTCGAGTGCCCCTGCTCAACCGCGAGGAGGAAATGGCGCTCGCACGTAAGGCATTTCGGGGCGATGTCGCGGCTCAGGAACGGCTGGCCCGGCACAATGTGCGGTTCGTCGTATCGGTCGCGAAGAAGTTCCAGAACCGTGGTGTCCCGCTCGTCGATCTGATCGGTGAGGGAAACCTCGGGCTCATGACTGCCGCCCGGAAGTTCGATCCGGATCGCGGTGTCAAGTTCATCTCCTACGCCGTCTGGTGGATTCGCCAGGCCGTGCAGGCGGCGATCGCCCGGCATGGGCGGCCGGTTCGGGTCCCGCTCAACCGGACGGCTGATCTCAGCCGCCTGGGACGGACCACGACGCTCCTCAAGGAGCGGCTGGGCCGGATGCCCACGACCGAGGAACTGGCCCGGGCCACCGGGCTGACCCTCGAGGCGGTTCGAAGCCTGAGTGCGCTCAACTCCGAGGCCGTCCGCCTCGACCATCCAACCCGCGACGGTGATGGTCACGAGCGGATCGAGCGTTTCTCCTGGTCCGATCAGGAAGGAACCGACACGAGCACGATCCTGAACAGCCGGACCGAGGGCATCGAGCAGGCGCTGGCATCGCTGCCGCCGCGTGATGCGAAGGTGCTCCGGCTGTACTTCGGGCTCGACGACGGCAACAGCCGCACGCTCGAGGAGATCGGTCGCATGATGGGCGTCACCCGGGAGCGGATCCGTCAGCTGCGGGACCGGGCACTGCTCCGACTTCGCGAGGGTGAGACCGGCGACCGGCTGAAGGACCTGGTGGCCTAGCCGCCCGCATTGTCCATCCAAAAACCCCTCCGCATGAGCGGAGGGGTTTTTTGCTTGTGGGATCTCCCTCGATCCTTAGCCTTCCGCGGCAAACTCGCGGAGCACCCGCTGCAGAATCCCACCGTGGTGGTAGTACTCGATCTCGACCTCGGAGTTGAGCCGTACGACTGCCTGGAACTCCACTGTACTCCCGTCGTCGGTCCGAGCAGCCACCGTAACCCGGCCCGCCGGCTCGAGTCCGTCCGCGATGCCAGTGATCGTGAAGTACTCTCGGCCGGTGAGCCCCAGAGATTCCACACTCTGCCCCTGCTCGAACGCGAGCGGGAGTACGCCCATTCCCAGGAGGTTACTGCGGTGGATTCGCTCGTACCCCTCGGCAATGACGGCCTTGACGCCGAGGAGCGTGGTCCCTTTCGCAGCCCAGTCTCGGCTCGAACCAGTGCCGTACTCCTTCCCGGCCATGACGATGAGCGGGGTCCCGGCCTCCTGGTATCGCATGGAGGCATCATAGACCGACATCACTTCGCCGGAGGGCAGGTGGACGGTCCAATTCCCTTCCTTGCCGGGTACGAGACGATTCTTGATACGTACGTTTCCGAAGGTCCCCCGCATCATCACCTCGTGGTTGCCACGACGCGACCCGAAGGTATTCCAATCGATCGATTCAACACCGTGTTCCCGTAGGTAGCGCGCGGCCGGGCCGTCTTTGGGAATCGCACCGGCCGGAGAGATGTGATCGGTAGTCACCGTGTCGCCCAGAAGCACCAAAACGCGGGCCTCAGTGATATCGGCCAGCGGTCGAGGCTCCGGTGGAAGCCCCTGGAAGAACGGGGGCTCTCGGACATAGGTGGAGTCAGGATCCCAGTCAAACTGCGTTCCCTCGGGAACGACCAGTGCATCCCATGCGTCGTCCCCGTCGAACACGGCGCCGTACTGGCGGATGAAGAGCTCAGGGTTGAGAGAGCCGGTCATCGCCTGGTACACCTCGTCCTGCGACGGCCAAATGTCGCCCAAGAACACCGGCCGGCCGTCGCGATCGGTGCCGAGCGGTTCATTGACGAGATCGACATCCACGCGTCCCGCCAGGGCGAAGGCCACGACCAGGAGAGGCGACGCGAGGTAGCTAGCACGCACCAAAGGATGGATCCGGGCCTCGAAGTTCCGGTTCCCACTCAACACCGCCGCGGCCACCAAGCGATGTTCCTCGATCGCCTGGGCCACCGGCTCGGGCAGAGGGCCACTGTTCCCGATGCATGTCGTACACCCGTAGCCCACGACGTGGAATCCCAGCTGCGCCAGGTATGGGAGGAGACCCGCCCCGGTGAGGTAGTCCGTCACCACGCGGGATCCGGGTGCCAGGCTGGTCTTGACCCATGGTCTGGTCG
>JABDII010000344.1 GCA_013003805.1 Gemmatimonadales bacterium | reverse complement strand
CGTCCATGCTCCAATTGGAGCATATCTCGTCGGGAGGAGCGGGACGCGTGCCTGTGGCTTCGCCGAGTCTCTCGGTCAGGGTGTACAGCCGATAGGTCTCGCCGCCGGAAAGGAGGCTGGCCGTGCTATCGGCAGCAAGCCAAGTACCTCCTCTGCTGCCTCCAAACAGCTGACCAGAGGATACGTCAACCAGAGGATGAAGCAGCGTGGCCTGGCTGGCTGCATCCGGGTCGGGAGTGGCTTGCTCGTCTGCCGCCCTGGCACATCCCACCACAAGCGCAAGTACAGCCAACACGCTCACGCGACAACCGCTCGAACGCCAACGCATCTGCATTGCCCTTACGCCGTATCGGTCCTAGGGCGCTGCAAGCTCCGCCTCCGCCGCATCCAACTCGCTCATGGTCCAGGGCCCGATCCAGTTGCCGCTGGCTCCCTCGTCCACCTTCGGCGTCCGACTCTTCTGAAACGCGGACACACTAGCGGCCGTCTTCGGGCCGAACTCCCCATCGATCCGACCAGGAGACGTGGGACTCAGCCGAGCCAGTTTGCGCTGGTAGTACTCAACTGTGTCCCCCACATCCCCTTCTCGCACGAAGAGAGAATGTGCCACGGGGCCTCCGTCGCCCTTCACCGTCCGCCATTCGATCCCTTCTCCAAGTTCCGCGGGGGTGAGATCGATCTGGAAGTGCATGGCATCCTTGATCGACCTCCAGTCGCCTCCCCACACGAACACGGTCTTTCCGTCAACCGTCGTAATCGCACGGACGTCTTCGATCATCCGTTCGGTCATATCGGTGTCGACCGCTCCATCCCGGACATCCGCCCCACGTCCCTCCTGCGTGCGCTTCGAGGAAAAGCGGGGCCTGACGCGGTTCGGTGTGTTCTTGAACGGGTTGGTCTTCCAGTTGACGTCCAATGCGATCCCATAGGAATGGAGGCTCTTACCCGTCCCACCGGTGATGGCTCGGCAATTATAGCTGTCGGTGTCGGTGGTGCGAATCCGGTAATCGTGCGTGGCCATGACCCGGGCTAGAGCCGTCCAAGCATCCTTGGTCGCCGGCACCACCCGAATGCGGTCGGGGCCGAAGTCGATGACCGTCATCCTGGCTTCCTTACACTCCCACTCCTTCCACGCGTTGCGCAAACTGGAAGTCGACCTAGGCATTGTGTCCCTCCTCTATCCTCCCCAGTTTTTCACCCGGGGTTTCGTCGCCTAGAAATTCATTTTGAAGCCGAGCTCGTATACTTGATCATTCTCCGCGTCAAACGGCAGCTTCCCGGTGGAGTAGCTAAAGTAGAGCCCGTTCGAAGCCGCAAGGGCCGCAACAAAGTATGCAAAGTCGTCGCGGTTCGCGTCCTTGATCGCGGAGGAGGCCCCAAGTTCCTTATAGAATCGGAAGTCTGACTGGAAGAAGATGCTAGTCTCGGTGGTTTCCATCACGAGACTCTTGAACGCCGTTTCGAACATAATCCGCCAATACGGATCCAACTCTCCCAAGCTCTCGCGCACTGGATTATCTGACGGATCTACCACGCCTATGCCGATGAGGGCCGTCGGAATATTGGAACCCCGAGGTGACAGCTCTTTGTCCACGCCGGTCAGGTAGCGCATCACGGCGAAAGGCCAGTCGAAGATATTCAGCCGAGCCAACGTCGCGTTCTTGTTCCAGGCCTTGAGATCGAGGCCCAGCTCTGCATCAACCACGTATTGTGTGTGATCGAACGCTTGGTCTGACTCGAGGCTCCCGGACAGCGCCACTTCCAGGTAGAATTGGTTCGTCAAACGATCACGGATGGTTTGAACGAGGTTCTTCGCCGCCTCATCATACGTTGCCCGATCGTCTTCCAACGCTAGATTCGCCACGTCCATTGCGAATTGCGCAGCCTCCGCAGCCGTGCTCCTGCGACCTACCCCTCCGCGAGATCGAGCGAGGCTGAAGGAGAGTTCGGTATCCAGGAAATCCCTCGGGTTGACATCGCCGTTGAACGACACATTCCCTTCCGCTTCAACGAAGAAGTTGAAAGCCGAGTAATTCGGACCGGACGCGTCGAAGGACGTCCGAACGATGTCCTTCTCGTAGGAATAGCCCAGGCCGAGTGCCGTTACGGCCGAGTCCTCGGAATAGAAGGTTTTGAATTGAAGGGACACATCTCCCAGTGCGTTCTTGAGCCCGGGGAGCGATGTGAGGCTGCTCAGTGCCTTGTTTAGCGTTTCGGGATCTTCGAGGAATCGTGAGAAATCCGTACCCAGGCATTTCGTGATTGCGGCGATGCTGCATTCAGTCACACCATCTTGAGCCCGGACGGTGGGTCCCGACACGAGAAGTGCCACTACGCAAAGGTATGTCGGATAATGGATCCTAGGCATCGCCGGGCTCCCCGAGAAACTTGTAATTCTCGTCGTTCTTGCATCCTAGGTCGCTCATGGTCTTCTCGCCATCCGAGAGGATCTTCTTCATGGCGTTGATCGCCGCCGTCCTCGTAACACCACTTTCAAACTCCGCGAGGAACACCATCCGAAACACATTGTCAATTTGGATCGCAAGAGCGCGGGCTTGAACCGATCGCACTCGCTTGCTGGCCGTTGGGTTCCAGAAGGCGAATTGTTTGACCTTGATGGAGCCTGATCTGCTAAACACTCTGCCGCTCTGATCGAGCACTTTCAGAGTAAACCACGTCTGAGTGTGCGCCGCGTTGTTCTTGGACCATGTGGACATGAAAGACACTCCTCGCCAAAGTTCATATGCCTAACAGAACCCAATTGGAGCCGAAAACGTCCCGTACAGGTGAGAATCTGTTCTCCTGAGTGGCCGGACCACTACGCCGAAAGCCCTCCCTACTCGATTAGTCAAGATCACGCTCGTCTTCTATCTCGGCGAGGGCCTTGACTTGATCTCGAAGCTGCAGGGCCAGTGATGTCGAGCTTGGCGTCTTCGGAGCAGCGACCGTCTCCGCGGCTCCCACCTCTGGCGCGGGCAGGCTACCCGTCCGAAGGTTCTGAGCCTGCGCGGTGATCCTTTGTTTCGCTCCGAAGAGGGCTCGCAGCGCATCATGCCAGAACGGGGAGCCCAAGCTGACCAGCAGGATGGATACCAGGATGCCGGCCCACCACTTAAGGTCATCCAAGTTTTGGCCCCCAGGGTTTCCGATGAGGAAGCCCTGCTCACTACGGGCAATGCTCAGCGCCAGCACCCGGATGGAATCCCGCACGGCTTGCAGGGAATCTTGACTGGCCACCTGTGGGACGGAGGCCTCGTCCGTCTCCTGGGAGCTCGCATCCTCCGTGCCCGGTTCCTGGTCGGAGGCATCGGCCTCGGGGGCAGTCGCATCCTGCGGGACCGCTGCTGGTGCTGGCTGCTCTTGGATCGAGCTGGACGCGGCGGCGCTCAGGCGCCGAGCGACCTGATCGAGACTGTCGAGCGTGGCGACGGCTGCCCCGACCGATTCGCGAAAGCTCTCGTCGGTCCGGGCCTGGTTGAAGATGCTCAAGGCATCGGCGTTCAGGGCCAGCACGACAATCGCGCTCGGGAGCAGCGCAAAGAAGCGCATCCGGCGCCCGTAGCGGTCCGTTACCGGAGTCATGGCCAGCGGGAACCACTGGGTTGCTTGTCCGGCGATGCAATTCAGGTACTTTGCTGCCTCCTCAGCGTCCAAGGACGTGAGCCCAACCACATCATCAGGGTTGACCTTAGTAATCAGCTCGCTCAACTGCTTCGCATCAAGCCGGTCGAGGCGCAGGGCCGTGTTCCGGACACCATCCTGTCCTAAGGCCTGGAGACGCTCCCTGAGCTTGGTGAAAATCGCCTCGCCATCCTCGGTTGTAAGGCCCTTCGACCGAGCCGCCTCGACCACGAGCCCCGAGAGCGCTTTCACTCGGGCCTGGCCCTTGAAGGCGAAGACGACCTTTATGAGTTCCTGGAGGCTCTCGGCAGCCAGGGCCAACACCAGCATAGCCCCAACAAATGTCAACAACACTGCCAGAAGTGATAACATGACTCCTCCCCACTATCTGAACCCGTGCGTCTCTGTGCGTTTACAGGCACGGTAGATTTCCGTGAGTGCCGTCAGCGTGTGTTCCGACAGGCAGTTCTGCTTCGTCAATGCGAGCAGTTTGTTCCGGCTGAATGGGCAGTCCTTGTCGGGCCGCAGCCAACACTTCCCTTCCGAGACCTCCTTCCTATCGCGATTTGCCGCCTCGAAGGACGAGAACTTCGAGAGGTCGTCTTTATCAATGCCCCATCCGTCGAGGTAGTGCGGTCTATCCTCTCGCTGCGCGCTGAGCTGGAGCAGCGTCGAGGCGCACCCATGCGCGATGCTGGCGGCCTGGTTGGCTTGCCGAAAGCCGATCATGGGATGAAACGCAAATGTTCC
>JABDII010000295.1 GCA_013003805.1 Gemmatimonadales bacterium | reverse complement strand
AGCAACCAGTGGCCTCGACGCCGTTTCAGGAGGGTTTCATATTTATGGACCAGGGAGGAGTTTGTAGGAAGGTAGGAAGGTAGGAACGTAGGAGAGTAGAGGAGCCGACCGTGACTACGCCCTGTTTCGTCCAGTGGGCCCGGCCACTCGGGTTCACCCTCGCAACTCTCATGATCGCTGGGCCGCTCGCGTCGCAGATACCGGAGTTCGGACCCAACCGGTATCGCACGGAGCGACGCAGGATGGTCGAGCTGATCGAGCGCCGCGGGGTCGAGGACGCCGCCACCCTGGCCGCCATGCGCGCCATTCCGCGCGACGAATACGTCCCCGACCAGTACCGACGCCGCGCCTACGGCGATCACCCCCTCCCCATCGGGCACGGCCAAACGATCTCCCAGCCGTACATCGTCGCCTACATGACCGAGATCCTGCGACCGGTGCCGGGCATGAAGGTGCTCGAAGTGGGCACTGGATCGGGATATCAGGCTTCGGTCCTCGCCCAGATCGGCTGCGAGGTGTACACCATCGAAATCTTCGAAGCCCTGGCCTCGAGCGCGCGCGAGCGGCTGGACCGGTTGGGATTCGATCAGGTCAAGATCCGGCATGCCGACGGCCACTTCGGGTGGGCCGAGGCCGCGCCGTTCGATGCCGTGATCGTGACCGCAGCGGCGGGGTTCATCCCGCCGGCCCTGGTCGAGCAGCTCAAGCCGGGCGGACGCATGGTGATCCCGGTCGGGAGCGTCTACGGGATCCAGAACCTCATTCTGGTCCAGAAGGACGATGCGGGAGAAGTCCGGACCAGAAATCTCCTCCCGGTCAGGTTCGTGCCGATGCTGAGCCGACTCCGCTGACGATGTGAACCGAACCTCCCCCCGCGCACTCGCCGTCGTCTGCTTTTCCGCGGGCACTCTCGCCTACGAAATCCTCCTGGTCCGCGTCTTCGCCATCCAGCACTTCCACCACTTCGCCTACATGGCCATCGGCGTCGCCATGCTCGGCTTCGGCGTGAGTGGCACTGCCTTGGCACTAGCTCGGCCGCGGGACGCACAGTCGCGAGCGCGATGGTTCTTCTCGGCCAGCATCGCGACCACCGTCGCGCTGGTCCTGAGCCCCATGCTGGTGCATCAGATCTCGCTCGATCCAACCCAATTGGCCTGGGACTTGGGCGAGTGGGTCCGACTCGCGGTGGTGTACGTCCTCTTGGCACTACCATTCGCGGCCGGGGCGCTCGCTATCCTGCTTGCTCTCACGCTCGAGCCGGAGCGGCCGGGCTGGATCTACGGCGCCAGCTTCATCGGGTCGGGCCTGGGCGCAGGCCTGACCATCATGGTGCTCTGGCTTCTGACCCCCGTCAGCGCGCTCGCGGCGCCGGCGGTCGCCGCCGGGTTGGGGTCGATGGCGGCAGCGCATGGGTCTCGGCGGCGGACGCGAGCATACGCCTTGGCCGCTCTCGCTTTCCTTATAAGCATCGTGCCTCTGGTACACCCCCCGTGGCGCTTGACACTCACACCGTACAAGGCATTGCCGCAGGTCGGAGCTTTCCCTGCAGCACGTCGAGTGGCCGAGCGAAGCAGCCCGATCGGATGGGTGACGGCGGTGAGCGCGCCGGCATTCCGCTACGCTCCCGGACTCTCGCTTGGATTCCGCGGGGAGCTTCCGCCACAGACAGGTCTGTTCGTCGACGGGCAGCTCGCCGGCGCCGCGACCAAGTGGGGTGATAAACGGGCGGCTAAGGCAATGCTCGACTGGCTACCCACTGCGCTGCCATATGTATTGGGACAGCGCAACCAGGTGCTCGTGGTCGGCGGCGGGTCGGGAATCGAAGTGGCGAATGCCTTGGCCCATGGGGCCCGGCGCGTCACCGCCATGGAACTCGATCCCCATCTGGTGGAACTGGCCCAAGAGTTCGGGACACTCCCGTCGGGATCACCCGCAGATTCGGTGACCTGGGTCCTGGGAGATGCCCGACATCACGTCGCGCGCTCGAGGGACCGTTTCGATCTCATAACGCTCGGTCCGGGCGGGGCCATCGGAGCCGGGGCCGCCGGAGTGCACGCTCTGGGAGAAGATTTTCTCCACACCCGAGAGGCCTACGCCGAGTACCTCGATCGGTTGGCGGAAGGCGGGGTGCTCTCGATAACAGGCTGGGTCTCCGTGCCGCCGCGCGCAAACGTCCGCGTCATGCTGACCGCGGTCGACGCGCTCCGCCGCGTTGCGCCTCAT
>JABDII010000293.1 GCA_013003805.1 Gemmatimonadales bacterium | reverse complement strand
GCGACACAAGCCGAACCTGCGGAGAAAGGCGCGGGCGCGCCCGCAACGTGCGCAGCGGTTCACCGCGCGGACTTTGTACTTCGGCGTGCGTTTCGCTCGCTCGATCCAACAGGTCTTGGCCATGGTTCCCCTTGTGCTGTCTCGGTCGATCGCCCGGCGTCTACCCGACGCGGAGCGGAGTTTCGCCTCGGAATGGCCAGCCGAACTCCCTGAGGAGGGCCATGGCCATATCGTCGCGGTTGGCCGTCGTGACGACCGTGATATCCATGCCGTGAATCTTCTCCACCCGGTCGAAGTCGACCTCGGGAAAGATCATTTGCTCCTTGATCCCGACGCTGTAGTTGCCGCGGCCGTCGAAGCTCTTGGTCGGGAGCCCCCGGAAGTCGCGAAGCCGCGGGACCGCAAGCGTCACGAACCGGTCGAGAAACTCATACATGCGTGCCCCACGGAGTGTCACGCGGGCTCCGATCGGCATTCCGGCCCGGAGGCTGAAATTCGAGATCGCCTTCTTGGCGCGCGTCACGACGGCCTTCTGTCCCGTGACCCGCCCGAGCTCATCCAGCGCGGCCTCGAGCTGCTTGGGGTTCTTGGGCGCCTCGCCCAACCCCACGTTCAGGATGATCTTCTCGAGCCGCGGCACCTGCATCGGGTTGTCCAGCCCGAACTCTTTCGCCAGCCGGCCACGCACGACGCTCTCGTAGTGCACCTGGAAGCGGGGTGTGCCCTCCCGGGCCTTGGGCTCGGCTTCCAGGCCGGCCGCGCCCCCCTTGGCCTTGTCTTTTTGCGCGCCCTTCTTCTTGGGCGCCTTCTCCGACTTTGGGCTCTGGGTCGCCATGCTATCTATTCCTCGGGATCGAGCCGCCCGACTTGACCGCAATGCGTTCGATCGTCCCGTCCTTGTCCCTCCGGCGCCTCGTCCGGGTGGGTTCGTCGGTCTTCGGGTCGATCAGCATCGCATTCGAGTGATGAATCGGCGCCGGCATCTCCATGATGCCGCCCTCGGTGGTCCCGGTGGCGGCACGGTGCCGCTTCACGATGTTCACCCCTTCGATCGTGATCCGCCCCGTCTTGGGATGGGTGCGGAGCACACGGCCACGCTTCCCTTTTTCGTTCCCCGCGACGACCTGGACCATATCGCCCTTGGTGATCGTCATCTTCACCCGGGTCACCGGCTTCTGCCGCTTCCGCTTGGCCTTCCGATACACGAGCCGTTTCACTTACAGCACCTCCGGCGCGAGCGAGACGATTTTCATATACCGCTTGTCACGAAGCTCACGGGCCACGGGACCGAAGATTCGAGTCGCCCGCGGCTCACCCTGGTCGGTGATGAGGACCGCCGCGTTGTCGTCGAACCGGATGTAGGATCCGTCCCGCCGGCGAGTCTCCTTCGCTGTGCGCACGATGACCGCCTTCGCGATATCGCCTCGCTTCACCTGCCCGGTCGGGATGGCGTCCTTGATGGTCACGACCACCTTGTCGCCCAGGCCCGCGTAGCGGCGCTTGCTTCCACCCAAGACACGAATGACCAGCGCTTTCCTCGCGCCGGAGTTGTCCGCGATCTTGAGAATGCTCTCTTGCTGGACCATGGAATGCTCCGCGCTACTTGGCGCGCAAGACGATGTCGACGACTCGCCACCGCACGGTCTTCGACACGGGACGTGTCTCCATGACTCGGACCGTATCGCCCATCTTGGCGCCCTTCTCGTCGCGCGCCTTGATCAGGGTGGTCCGCGTCACCTGTTTGCCGTAGACCGGGTGGGCAAACTGCCGCACCAGCTCCACGGTCACGGTTTTCTGCATCTTGTCGCTCGTCACGACCCCGGTGCGGACCTTTCGGCTCGCCCGGGCCGCCGAAGCGTTGGGTGCTTCACTCATGCGTCGTTCCTTCCGCCTGCCCCGCCCGTTCACGGAGCACGGTCTTGATCCGCGCGATATCGCGCCTGAGGGTCCGGAATTGGAGCGGGTTGTCGATCTGCTCGGTCGCCGACCGGAATCGCAGCCGGAATCGCTCCTCGGTCAACTCGGCCATCTTCTGGTCGAGCTCCTCATCGGACATGTCCCGAAATTCTCTCGCATGCACTGGCTCAGCCCTCCTCGCGCTTCACGAACCGGGTTTTCACCGGGAGCTTCGCGGCGGCCAGTTGCATCGCGCGTCGCGCCACATCCTCGCTCACACCCTCGACTTCGAACATGACTCGTCCCGGCTTGACGACCGCCACCCAGCCCTCGGGATTGCCTTTGCCCTTCCCCATTCGCGTCTCAGCCGGCTTCTTGGTGATCGGCTTGTCCGGAAAGATCCGGATCCAGACCTTCCCGCCACGCTTCATGGCCCGGCTCATCGCCACACGGGAGGCCTCGATCTGCCGGTTGGTGATCCATCCCGGATCGAGGGTCATGAGCCCGAATTCTCCGAACGACACCGTGTTGCCA
>JABDII010000280.1 GCA_013003805.1 Gemmatimonadales bacterium | reverse complement strand
GTGTACGGCGCCAGCGCAGCCACCAGCGCGGCTTCCCGGATGCCCAGCCCGCCCGGCGCGACCACAAAGATGATGCCGGCCACGTAGCTCGCTGTAAAGGCGCACACGGCCAGCGCGAGCGGTGGTGCCTCACTCCCCAGCGTCCCCAGGCCAAACAGCCAGAAGGCGACGCCGTACACCAGCCACGGCAACACCAATCCAAGGATGTACAACGCCAGCTCGGCGCGACCCGGTGTGGGCCAGGCAACCTCGCGACGCAAGAGCCGGCTGGTCCAGCGTTCCAAGACCGGGGTGACGACGGGTAGGAGGATAATCGCACCGACGATGGCGAGCGAGACCGCAGCCAGCATCACCGAGGGCGGCCACACCATCGCGCGATCGCCGAGGAGCCCAGGCGCGAGCGCCAAGGTGAGCGCGATGCCGGTGCCCAGGAGGACGAGTTGCTGGAATAGCATCGCGGCGGTGGCCGCTACAGCCGAGATGGAATGGGCCAGCGCCTCGGTTGTCAGGCTCGCGAACTGCCACACCGTCCCCGGGATGAACCGGGCGAGGTTGGTCACAAACCAGATGCGGAGCGCCGGACCGTACGTCAGGTGTTGGTTCCACCACCGGAGACTCCGCGACCACACCCAAACGAGAAATCCATACGTCGCCACGGTGAGGACGGAGGCGACCAATAAAGGAAGGACCGAAAGCCTGACCCCGGCCTCGCCGAACCCGACCCAGTGATCGAGCGCGGTCTCGACCAGGTAGAAGAGTGCGGCGCCCAGCCCGACGACCTGAAGGATGCGTCCGATGAGCCGGCCGAGGGGAGGCCTCACCTGCCGGCAACTTCCGTAGCGCGGCTGTAGACGGCCTCGAACCGCCGAGCGATGGCTTCCGGGGCGAACCGGCGCCGCACCTCCTTGGCCGCCGCCCGAGCCAGGCGACGCCCCAGGGCCGAGTCGCTGAGCAGCCGCTCGATAGCGCCGGCCAACCCCTCCGGATCATGCTCCGGCACAAGGAGGCCGGTCTCGCCGTCCGTCACCACGTCCGGGATGCCGCCGCTCTCGGAGGCCACGACCGGCACGCCGCTCATCATCGCCTCCACCAACACGAGCCCAAAGCCCTCCTGTTCGCCCTTCCAGTCGGTGACGGCCGGCATCAAGAACACATCGGTCTTGGCAAATGCGTGAGCGACGGACTCCGCCGGCACGGTGCCCTGGAAGTCTACCTGCGGGCTGACGCCTTTCTGGTCCGCCAACGCTTCGAGCCGATCACGCTCCGGCCCGTCCCCTACCACGGTGAGATGCGCTTCCCTGCCCTTTCGTTTCAAGACCTCGAGCGCCTCGATCGCGACGTGAGCGCCCTTCCGCTCGACCAACCGTCCGACGAAGAGCAACCGGTTCCCTATTGTCGTCCGGTCGCTCGCGGCTTCGAAACGCCCAAGGGCTACAGGCATGGGAATAACGCTGATCCTCGAAGGCGGAACGCCGAGCGACTCGACCCGTTCCACCAACGGCGAGGAGATGACGGTGACTTGGGCCGCGGCCTTGAAGATCGGGGCCGCGAGTGGCCGCGCCATCGGGAACCGGTCGAGCAGGAAGACGTCGGTCCCGTGCGAGGTGAGCACGACCGGCGGCTGATCAGGAAGGCTCGGCCACACCGCGAATCCACCAGGGACCCACCAGTGGACGTGCAGCACGTCCGGTTGCCAGACATCACAAACACGCCGTACCTCCCGCCGCGACGCTTGGACCAATCGCAGGAGGCGCCACCGGGCCACCCACGACGCGAGCGCCTGCTCGTGCATGGTGCCGACGTAGGCCAGGGTCTCCTCGGCGTCCCGCCCGTAGCGGTAGCGGTACACTGCAACACCGGCCAGCTCTTCTTCCATCGGAAGGCCGGCCGCGTGAGGTACCACCACGGCCACCTCGTGGCCGAGCGCCTGTTGTCCGTGTGCGAGTGTGAGGAGAAACGAGCCCGCCATATCCTCCGGCGAGCGGGGAAAGCCATGAGCGACGAGAAGGATCCGCATCCGTGGGGAAAGTAACCCGGTGCCGATCCGGGTCAGTCCGTCTCGGAATCCTGGGATTGGGTCGAGAGCCGCGCCAACTCCTGCCGCATACCCTGGATATCCTCCCGCATGCCGGCGATCATCTCGCCGACGAAGCCAAAGCCGAAGAGCGCGATGCCACTGATGACCATGGTTTCGATCAGGTTGATCAACGGACGGAACCCGACGCCGAAGCCGAAGCGAATGATGAGAGCGGCGACACCGCCGAGAAATCCGATGAAGAAAAGGGCCGCACCTGCCACACCGAAGAACAAGAGGGGCTTCCGGCCGAAGCGGAGCTGGAACCACACCGAAGCGAGATCGAGCACCCCGACCGGGATCCGTTTCCAATTGAACTTGGATACTCCAGCGTGCCGGGGATGCAACTGGACCGGGCGGGACGTGAGCCGGAACCCGTCCGCCGCGGCGATCACGACCATGAAGCGATGCCAATCGGGCCGGAGCGGCACCCCATGCATCACCTCGCGGCGATAGGCCTTGACCGAGTTGAGGTCGGTGACGGGCACCCCGAACAGCGCGCGACAGAGCCGATTGTACAGGTTCGACACGAAGGCCTTCTCGTACCTACCCTGCTTGGTCCCGGTGACCATGTCGGCCTCGCCGTTCACAATCGGCTCGACGAGGGTCGGGATTTCAGCGGGCAGGTATTGGAGATCGGCCGGATAGAACACGAAGATGTCGCCGCGCGCCGCGTCGCTAGCCGAGCGAAGGGCATCGGCGATGCCACACTGTCTGCGATGAGTGACGACGCGGAGGAAGGGATACTCATGGCGGAGCTCGTCGAGCACATGATCGGTGCCGTCGCGCGATCCGTCGTCGACCACGACCACTTCGAAGCTCCACGCCTGGGGTTCGAGCGCGTCGCGACACTGAGCGAGAAAGGTGGGGAGGTTGGGGGCTTCGTCCTTGGCCGGGACTAGGATGCTGACGTCGACCTGCTCCGCGACCGCGGGCACGTTCATACGCGCTTGCGCATCCGAGCCGGCAGGATGCCCAATTGATCCCGATACTTGGCGACCGTGCGCCGCGCGATCTTGATCCCTTGTTCCTGGAAGAGGTGCACGATCTGCTGATCGGTAAGCGGTTTGCTGGTGTTCTCGTCGGCGATCATCTTCTCCAGCTTCGCGCGAATGGAGCGGGCGCTGGCGTCCTCACCCGACGAAGTGGACAAGGCACTCGAGAAGAAAAACTTGAGCGGTAAGACCCCGCGCGGCGTCTGCACGTATTTCTCGTTGGTGACCCTGCTGACGGTCGACTCGTGCATGTTGATCACGTCGGCCACTTCGCGGAGCGTCAGCGGCCTCAGGTGCTCGATTCCCTTCTCGAAGAATTCCCGTTGGCGGTCGACGATGAAGTACATCACCTTCAGCAACGTCTGACGGCGCTGCTCGATGGCCTGAATCATCCAGGACGCGCTGTTCATCTTGCTGGCGATGAACTCGCGGTTCTCCTGGGTGAGCTTCTTCCGGTCGCGGGCGATCTCCTGGTAGGACCGGCTGAGCCGGAGGCGTGGCATGCCGGTGTCGTTCAGGAAGACATGATACCGGCCGTCGATCTTGTCCACCACCAGGTCGGGGGTCACATAGCCCTCGTTCCCCGATGAGAACTTGAGGCCTGGCTTCGGATCCAGCCCCTTCAATGAGTCGGCGGCGGTTTGTACGTCGACCGGCTCCACCCCGAAACGCTTGGCCAGATCGTTCCACCGATGCGCCTTCAGGTCCTCGAACGTTTCCGACACGAGCTTGAAGGCCAATGACTCGGTTTCCCCCTGGTCC
>JABDII010000269.1 GCA_013003805.1 Gemmatimonadales bacterium | reverse complement strand
GGATTCGAGGGCGAGGTGCATGAAGGCGAAATACCGACGACGTATCGTGAGCTGGCGGGAGACGTCCGGCCCGGCACCCGGATCCTCCTGAACGACGGACTGTTGGCGGTGGAAGTGACCCGCATCGTGGGCGACAAGGTGGAGGCCACGGTTCGCCACGGTGGGGAGTTGTCATCCAACAAGGGAATGAACCTGCCGGGGACCGAGGTGAGCACCCCTGCGGTCACGGACGCCGACCGGGAGGAGATCACTCGGGCGGTGGCTTCCGGGGTCGACTACATCGGGATCTCCTTCGTGCGGCGGCCGCACGAGGTGGAGGAGATCAGAAGCGTGGTACCGAATTCGGTCAAGTTGGTGGCCAAGATCGAGAAGGACACGGCCCTCGATCACATGTACGAGATCGTCGAGGTGGCCGATGTGGTCATGGTGGCACGGGGCGACCTCGGAGTCGAGTTGTCGTACGAGGAGGTCCCGATGGTGCAGAAGCGGCTGATCCGGGCCGCGAACCTCCAGGGCAAACCGGTGATCACGGCGACCCAGATGCTGGAATCGATGGTATCGGCGCCCCGTCCCACCCGGGCGGAGGCGTCCGATGTGGCCAACGCGATCCTGGACGGGACCGATGCCGTGATGCTGTCGGCGGAGACCGCGATCGGGAAGTACCCAGTCCTCGCGGTCGAGGCCATGGATCGGATCGCGCGCGAAGTGGAGGGTGGCCGGCAGGGCCGGAGCCCGGCGTTCGACCTGGCGATTGGCCGGAGGGGGAGTGCCGAGGACCGGGCGCGGGTCCCGTTCATCGCGGCTCGGCCGACCACGGAAGACGCGATCGCGGTCGCAGTCGTCGCGGCGGCCGAGCTGCTCAGCGCGCCGCTCATCGTCTGCTTTACCAGCAGCGGGTTCACGGCGCGGACGGTGGCCCAGTACCGCCCCAAGGTGCCGGTGGTGGCGGTGACCCCCGAGCCCACCACGTTCCGACAGCTCTCAATGGTGTGGGGAGTCGTCCCAGTCCTGGTGAAGCACTACCCGGACTACGAGACCATGCTGCCGGTCGCCCGTGAGCGGATCCTCGCGCGCGGGTTGGCGAAGGAAGGGGATCTCTTGGTTGTGACGGCCGGTGTGCCATTCGACGTGCCGGGCACTACCAACCTCCTCAAAATCGAGCCAGTTTAGGCAGGCCATGAAGCTGACCTTTCTCGGTACCGGCACGTCGTTCGGCGTGCCGCAGATCGGTTGCCAATGCGCGGTGTGCCGCTCGGACGATCCTCGTGACAAGCGGATGCGAACCTCGGCCGTGATCCAGACAACCAACGCGACCATTCTGATCGACACCCCGCCCGAACTGCGGCTGCAGCTCCTCACCGCTGGACTCAGCCGGGTCGACGCCGTGTGTTACACCCACGAGCATGCCGATCACGTAGCTGGGATCGACGATCTCAGGCTCTTCACGGTGCGGGACAAGCGTCCCATGCCGATCTTCGGGCCGGTCGAGACCCTGGATCGGTTGCGGCAGGGGTTTCGCTACATCTTCGATGACGGGATCAGGGCGCAGCCGGGAACAAGCAAACCCAATCTGATGCCCCAGGCGGTCGAGCCGGGGCAGGCGTTCGAGGTGGCTGGCGAATCGATCATGCCGCTCTCCTTTGCCCACGGAAACATGCGCGTGTTCGGCTATCGTATCGGACCGGTAGCGTATGTGACCGACGTCAAGGCGGTGCCGGTGGCGGAGCGAGACGCGCTGCGGGGGCTCGACGTCCTGGTCTTGAACGCCCTCTGGTGGCGGTCGCATCCGACCCACATGAGCATCACCGAGGCCATAAGCACCGCTCAGGACCTAGGCGCTCCTCGCACTTACCTGACACATTTGACGCACGAGACTGGGCACCAGGAACTCGAGGCGGCCTTGCCGCCCGGAATCTCACCAGCCTATGACGGACTGACGGTGGAGGTCGGCTGATGCGCATGTCCTATGGCCGGATGTTCTCGGATCGACTGGACGGTCACCACGGGCTCCCGCGAGAGCGACTGGATCAACTGGCCCAGCGGTTCCCCGAGGTGCAGAGCGAAATTCGCAGGCGCCGCGCCGGCGGAGAGTATGGGTTCTACGATCTGGTCGACCAGGGATCAACCGTCACCCAGATCACCGAATTCGCCGAGGGCCTGGGCCAGGCGTTCGACCACGTGTTGGTGCTGGGAATCGGCGGCTCCGCCTTGGGCGCGAGGACGTTGCTCGAGGCACTTCGCCCCCGCGGATGGAACGAGTTGGACGACGAGGCGCGGGAGTTCTATCCCCGGCTGACCGTGCTGGACAACGTCGATCCCGATACGGTGGCGTCTGCCCTCCAGCGGATCGATCCGCGCCGCGTGTTGGTCAACGTCGTGTCGAAGTCGGGCGGCACCGCGGAGACAATGGCCCAGTACCTGGTCGTCAGGGCCTGGCTCGAAGAGACCCTGGGAGACGCCGCCTACCGCCACCTGGTCTTTACCACCGACGCAGAATCAGGTGCGCTCCGGCGGATCGCGACCGACGAGGGAATCCCGACGCTGGCCATCCCGGCCAAAGTGGGCGGGCGATTCAGCGTGCTCTCGCCGGTGGGACTCCTTCCGGCGGCGTTGGTCGGCATCGATCCCACGGCGTTGCTCGAGGGGGCAGAGCGGGCGGTGAAGCGGGCCGAGTCGGACGATCTCCTGTCCAATCCGAGCGCCCTCTACGCCGCGCTCCTCTGGGCGGCCGATCACGATCTCGGTGCCCGGATTCACGTGGTGATGCCCTATGCCGACCGGCTCCGGTGGTTCACCGAGTGGTTCCGGCAGCTCTGGGCCGAGAGTCTCGGGAAGCGACTCGATCGAGCGGGTCGCGACGTGTGGACCGGCCCGACCCCGCTTGGCGCGGTCGGCGCCACCGACCAACACAGCCAAATCCAACTGTTCATGGAAGGGCCGTTCGACAAGGTGGTGAGCTTCCTCGTGGTCGAGCGGAGTGAAGCCGATGTTCCGATCCCTGCCTTGCCGGGCATCCCGTCGGAGCTGGACTACTTGAGCGGGCACACCCTGGGTCAGTTGTTGGCAGCGGAGTGCCGCGCCACCCAGGCCGCGCTGGCCGAGGCCGGGCGCATGAGCCTGGCAATTCATCTGCCCGAACTGTCGCCCGTGGTGGTGGGCGAGTTGCTCATGTTCTATCAGTTGGCGACCGGGTACGCCGGGGTCTGGTACGGAGTGAATCCGTTCGATCAGCCCGGGGTAGAGCTGGGCAAGAAGCTCACGTTCGGAGCGATGGGACGGGCCGGATACGAGCCCGTTCGCGACGACGCAATTCCGCCTGGCGACGAGGTTTAGGGCGTTTGACCGGGGTCGATGCTCGGTCTAGATTTTGCACGAAGGGCGGGCTGAATCTTCTCGAGGTAATGTCGACATGACCGATCCGACACAGCAAGTCGTTGACCTATA
>JABDII010000265.1 GCA_013003805.1 Gemmatimonadales bacterium | reverse complement strand
ACCTCGCCCAGGAACTCTAGGCGCTGGACTCCTGCGTCGGCGAGTCGAATGCCCCACTCCCAC
The DNA here is from genome assembly GCA_013003805.1 of Gemmatimonadales bacterium. Taxonomy (GTDB): domain Bacteria; phylum Gemmatimonadota; class Gemmatimonadetes; order Gemmatimonadales; family GWC2-71-9; genus JABDII01. The sequence continues at coordinate 2,361 of JABDII010000265.1, read as the reverse complement.
TCGCTCAGGTGTCGCAGGACCTGCCGCCGGTACACCACCTCGCCGTCGATGAAGAGGATCCTGGGGGTAGGGTCGTCCTCCATGAGCTGCTGAAGGTGCTCGTATGCAGTATCCACGGCGCGCTCACGGGCTGGGTGGCCGGCCGGGTACAACGACATCGTGGCCAGCGCCTGACCGAGAGACGTCAAGAACTTGGTGGGGTCGCTCACGTGGCCTCTCCGCGGCCCGCCCGAACGGCGGCCCGGATCTCGGGGTCGGAACTGTTGGCCGCCAGGCGAACCACCGCCGCCGCGTCGGGATGGGTGACCCAGCGCTCGGCTAGGATCGGCAGGATGGCGAGGAGCTCCGAAGATTTGGTGGCCAGCCGGCGACGGCGGAACCAGCGCTTACGGCCCAGAGCGTGGTGGATCAGCCAGTCGCGGGTCGTGGAGGTGGACACGGTGCCCAGGGCCCGAATCGCCAGAACCTGAATCTCCGGTGCGCGATCCTGGTCTTGCAGCAGGGTCATGATCTTCGGAAGAGCCGACGGTGGGCACGACTCGACGGCCGAACCGAGGCCCATCCGAACGACCGCTTCAGCGGGGTCACCTAAGGCGTCGACGAGGGCCGAATCTCTAAGCTCCGCCTGCCCCAGCAGGAGCTTGAAGGCAGCGCGCCGCACCCGCGAATCCTCATGGTGGGCGTGAGCAGCAGGGGAGAAGCCCTCTGGCCACTCGCCTATTGCCCCGAGCAACACGAGCATGTTGCGCTGGACGAACCACGGAGTATCGGTAAGCCGCTCGACGAGCAACGGGCCAAGCTCCGGCCCGAGATCGCTGAGCTGGGTCAGGAGCCAACGACGGGTTCCCAACGACTCCGCCTGTTCCAGCGCGTCAAGGAGCGGCTCGGCAGCGTCGATGCCCATTCGCTCGAGCACCCGGCCCGTGCTCTCAAAATCGGGGCTTTCCTCGCTGAGGAGGCGCTCGAGTGTTTCCGCAGTGCACAAGTGGGACCAGAACCTGTCCCCGGTCTCCGATTTCCCCGCGTCTTCCTCCAACAGCATGAACAGTGTGGGAAGGCTCCCATCTGCGACCATGTGATCGACTGCGTGTCCCGCCGACGCGCCGAACAGATCCAACTCCAGGCTCATCTTGACGACGCGGACCGCTTCCGACTCGAATTCGATCTCGGTATCCGGCTTGAGTGCTGTGTCCGGGCGAGCCAGGCGCTCGAGCACCGCCGTATACGCTTCCGGGTTTGGATCCTTGAGGACCCACGAGTCGACCAGATCCTGGACCGAGTCTCGGAAGGCGATATCGGCGTCGAAACGCACCGTCGCGTTGGGCGATTGCGAGTGATCGGCGAGTTTGGTGAGGATGCGAAGGAGCGAATGGGAGACGGTTTGCTGTGACGCGCCTGCCGAAGCGCGAATCAGCTCCATGACGGCGTTCACCGGGATAGACCCCGAGAGGGTCTTGACCAATTCCTGTCGCTCGGCCAGTCCCCCACCGATTTCCAGCAACCGGCGCAAGGTCTCCGGCGTCAAGCCGTCGAGCAATTCGGTCAGCCGCCGCTTGAGGACGGTGCCATCCGTTCCTTCGCTTTGGGACAGCTCTCGGCTCAGCTGGAGGAGATAACCGACGATCACCCGATCATACGACTCATCGCGATGCGATTCGTTGATGGAGCTCGCAACGTCGGCTGCATCCAACGACCGCTTCTCCTCGCTCGACTCGTCCTTCAAGATGGCTGTATCGGCCAAGGCTAACCACAGGCGAACGGCCCGACTCTCGTCGGTGTCGCCGGGACGCTGGTCAACTAGTTCCAGTTGGTCAAAGGCAAGTGGCGTGATGCGAATGTGGGGCCATTGGGGCAGGTCCGCCTCGCGGCTCAACCCCAACGGTTCGCCCTGGTTGACGGGATCGGCGCTCAGCCGCTCCAGCAAATCCGCCATCTCATCGTGCGCGATCCCCTCAGAATACTGCAGGGCGCCGATCTGATGGCGATGAAGCCGCTGGGCCAGGTCCCTGAGCACCGCGTTGTCCGGATCGGTCGCCGCACCTTCAACGAGGAGCTGCATCTTGGCCACGCCGAGGGAGAGGCGCGGGTTCTGGCCAAGCAACGGGAGGAGCCGGCCCATCACAGCGTCCACCGCCGACTCCAACATCGGGTGGCCGGGGGGATAGGTAGAGATGTTGTGGAGCGCGATTGAGAATTGGACGAGGAAAACCGAGATTTCCCGCGACAGAACCCGATGCTCTTGGGGGGTGGGCTCGGGGCTCACGCTAAGAGCAACTCAGCGAGTGGACTGAAGCGAAGTGGAACGTCACGGAATCAGGGCCCCGCGTTGCCATAGACCTAAAGGTATGCCATGGCCCTCAG
>JABDII010000258.1 GCA_013003805.1 Gemmatimonadales bacterium | reverse complement strand
GCTGTTGCCGCCTCCCCAATAGCCCCCTGCTTCAAGGCGGTCGAGATGATGCCAGTGCCGAGCGGCTTGGTGAGGATGATGGCGTCTCCAGGCTCGGCTCCCGCGTTGGTCAATATGTGATCTGGATGGGCCTCACCAATGACCGCCATGCCGAACTTCGGTTCCGCGTCATCGATCGAATGGCCACCCAGTACCGGACATTTCGCCGCCGTCGCAATCGCTGCTGCACCTGAGATCACTTCGCCCAGGATCTCGAACGGGAGTGTTTCACGCGGCCAGGCAACGAGATTCAGTGCGAAGAGCGGCGTAGCACCCATCGCGTAGAGGTCGCTCAGGGCGTTCGCTGCTGCGATCGCTCCCCACGTCGCGGCGTCGTCCACGATCGGGGTGAAGAAATCGGTGCTAGCCACCAGCGCCCGGTCCTCCGACAAGCGAAACACCGCCGCGTCGTCATGCGAGGCGGCGTCTACCAGGACCCGTGGATCGGCCACGGCCGGTAGGAAGCGCAGGACCTGCGCCAGTTCGGCTTCGCCGAGCTTACACGCTCAACCGGCGCCGTGGGAAAGCGTGGTCAGGCGAATCTTCGGACGCTTATCTTGCGGTGTCCGTTTCATAGTTCCTCACTGTTGTAGGAAGTCATTCGGACGCGGCATGGGGCACCATCGAAAAGTGGTGTCGACTATTTGTTCCGCGGGCCGGGCAAGCGAACGGGGTTGCCTTGACAGAGTGGCTGAGTCTCTCCACCGCGATCATGCTGGGTGCCATCCACGCGCTCGAGGTCGACCACATGATCGCTGTCACGTCCTTTCTCACCGAACGTCCCGGCTTCCGGGCTGCCGCTCGGTTTGGGGCACGCTGGGGGGTTGGGCACGCCATAGCCGTGTTCGTGCTTGGCGGGATCCTTCTGCTGTCGGGTATCCGCTGGCCAGAACGGTACGATGGTTTCGGAGAACTCCTGGTCGGCGTTCTGCTCGTGGCTATCGGTGCCTGGGCCATTCTGCGTGCCCGCAAACTACACGTCCACCGCCCCGAGGAACACGGCGACCACCTGCACTTGCACGCCCACTCGGCGGGGCGCCTCCCCCACCACCACGCCCATGGTGGAACGGCGGGCGGGGCGAAACCCCACCGCCATGGGAGGACTCTCGTATTCGTCGGACTGTTGCACGGACTGGCCGGTAGCAGCGCGGCCGTTGCCCTGGTTCCTGTGACCGTCATCGATCGCACGGGAATTGGCCTGGCGTATCTTGCCGCGTTCGGGCTCGGAGTGATCGTGGCGATGGTGGGCTTTGCCCTTGCTGCGACGACCGCCTTCACCCGCGCCGCCTCGCGATCCGTGGAACTGAGCCGCCATGCCGGCGTCCTCGTCGGGGCCTTGGGTATCCTCATCGGACTGTGGTGGCTGGTTCGGGCTATTGGTGTGCTGACTGCGTGACCGAGCGGCTACACAGGTGCAGTCTCTCGGAGTTCAAGCTCTCGACGTGCCAGCAACATCACCTGTAATCCTATGAGGGCCCGCTCGTCACGAGCCACTGGCCCGAACGTCCCGTCGGATTCTTGATGGCTGAGAAGTGCCGGCATCGCGCGGCGCATGGCGATGCGTGATTCGTGTGTTCCGGCCGCACTCAAAGCCGCGAGAGTCTGAAACAGATCGGTCCCCGGCCAAGTGCCGTCCGCTGCCTGATGCTCCGCGACGAAGGCGGCTGCCCGAGGCAGCACCTCCCGGTAGGGTGGGGGCGCGAGCGCCAGCGCGTGAAGCGCGGCAGTGACCACGTCGGGAGCGAAATAGCCTCCCCACGTCTTCCAGCTATCCTGCAGATCCACGACGCTCTCGAGATGACGAATCACCGACTTCCGGTTTTCGTGGCCGGCGCGGAGGACGGCACGCAGCGCGAGACAACTCACGGCAAACCGCGCCGGGCCTTCGGCGCGATATACTGTGCCGTCCGGTAGGGTGACCGGCGCGATACGCTCACGCTGTGGTGCTGGCGAGAAGAAGCCACCCAGGTAGTGCTCGCACGCGTGATGGTCGTGGGCAGTCGGCGTGCAGCCCTCACCGTAAGCGCCCGTCTCCTGTTGGAGATTGAGCACCCACCCCACCACCCGGATAGTCCCGACTTGATCGCCGCGATGGCCCAGGTCCATGAGCTGGTGGGCCAACCAGATCGTCGGGACCACCCGACCGCCGAGGCTTCCATCGATTCGGGTCTCACCCCGCATTTCTCTAACGAGGCGATCGCGAAGGGCTCGGTCCGTCGGGCGAGATCTGCCCAGTGCGCGCCGCGCGAGAATCGCCGCGCGGCTGCCACGGTCCGCAAAGTATGTCGCCAGCCGCTCGATCGCGGCATGGAGGATGGCGGCCCGGGGTCTTACCACGATGCTCGAATGGAATCGGTGGGCATGATGTTGCCGCGTAAGACGATGCGGTCAACCGACCGAGTGTTTCGAATATCGCTCAGTGGATCCCCGTCGAGGATCACGAGGTCTGCCACCTTGCCTGGCGCGATGGTGCCGAGTGAATCAGCGCCAACGAGCCGAGCGCCGTGTCCCGTGGCGGCCACAAGGGCCTCGGATGGTGAGAGACCAGCGGCGACCAAGAGTTCGATTTCTGTATGCAGACCGAGCCCCGCGGGGAAGAAATCCAGGGCAGCGTTGGAGCCGGTGGCGACCATCCCACCGGCCGCGACGAAGTCTCGAATGAAGCGGTCCTGCGCCTCGCGGGCCAGTCGAGCCGTCCGGAAG
>JABDII010000242.1 GCA_013003805.1 Gemmatimonadales bacterium | reverse complement strand
CCCCTGAACGTGGCGGAGTTCCGCGAACTGTTAGTGGCGGAACGGCAGTGGGCTGCCCGGAGCTTCGACGACTATGCGTTCGTCACTCGCCAATCGTGTTTTTGCTCGCCCGAGGTGCTGTTGCAGGTCGAGGTCGAGGTGCGGGGCGGCACGATCACGAGCGTCACCGACGTCGTGACCGACACGCTGGTCCGAGCCGAGCTCTATTCGGCGTGGTATACGGTCGAGGACGTGTTCGAGCGAATCCGGCGGGCCGGCGGAGTGAGCCAGGTAGCGGATGTCGTGGTGGCGTTCGATCCGGTCCTAGGGTATCCAACGTCGTTCGCGACCCAATTCGACCAGAGCATCCTCGACGCCGGCGGCAGCATCGAGATCACGGCGCTCCACCCGATCGACCCGGCCCCGGCGGCGATCACGGAACTCGCTCCCGCGTTCCCTTACGCTGACTGGTTCACCCAACACACCGGCTATCCCGCTCACGCCGACAACTTTGGCGTCTACAGCATGGAGCCCTTCGAGGGTACGCTCTATCTCGGATTCGGCGCCGCGGCGCCAGCCCAAAGTGACGGCTCGCTGTTGGCCGAGTTCGATAACGGAGGGCTACGACCGATCGGCCCGTTGGATGAGCAAGGCTTCTTGGACATGATGGCGGTCGGAGACACGCTGCTGATCCCGGGTGTCGATCCCTGCTGCCCCGATGATTGGGACGCGGGAAATTTCTACACCTACACCCCCTCGGCCGGGCTCACCAAGTACCGGAACATCCCCAACGTGCTCCATACCTGGCGGGTATGGCACGAGCCATCCGATGGCGCCATCTATGTTGTGACAGGCTCCCATCGCGGCGATTTCGCCACCTGGACCGGCGAGATCTGGCGGAGTACCGACTACGGTGTAAGCTGGTCTCGGTTCGCCAACTACGCGGACGGCGTCGGAGATTTTCGCACGAATGACATCGTTCGGCACCACAATCGATTCTACGCCATCAGCGCAGCCTACCGCGGCCCATGTGAGCTCGTCGTGGAGCCCAGCGCCGGCGCCCCCACATGGGCGAAGGTCATTCCCGGCCAGCGGGTAGCCTGCCACCACGCGCTGGTAATCTTCGGCGACGACCTCATCGCACTGGACGCCACACGGGACGGCCTTCATGTCATTCCGCAGACGGGTGCACTAGCCGGTACGGTCGCTCTCCCTTTCACTGTTGGGACGCGGACCTTCAATTGGGCCACGTTGGCGGGCAGTTACCTCTTCGCAGTCTCCGATGACGGACAGATCTGGCGGAGCCAGGATGCTCTCTCCTGGGAGGCCGTGGCATCGGGCAATCGAGAGTTCGTCAGCATCGGATACTGGCCGCATCGGAGCTGGCTCTTGCTCGCAAGCAGTGGCGTCGACGGTGCCGTATGGAAGCTCCGGCTCTGCGGCGCCGAGCCGTGCTGACCAGTCACGTCGAAGGTCTTCAAGGGTCAAACGAGTAATCCATTTCGAATCGTCCTTCCCACCCCTCGATCGCACCGGGAACCGGCTCACCCAGACTGGCGGGCCCAACCACCGGTCCCAACCGTATTTACCTGCCTGCTAGGAGGTTGCCGCGCCCACATTTTGGTCAACAGGGCGACACCGAACCCCCCGGCATTAGTTTCCATGTTTCCATGACTAATGCATCGCGTGGTCACATCCGAACAGGTAGTGACAGACCGGTAGTACGTCGTGAAGCGTACAGGCTGCGAGAAAGAACACGATGACGAACACCAGGCCAGCGATGATCAGTCGGTGATGTTGTTCGATAGTCGCAGACATGGCTGCCATGATGGCACCTCCCGAGCAAAAAAAAGGAATTCAAACAGCCGCTAGAAGAAGAGGCTCGCCGACAAGTACACGAGCGTCGGCGTGATGCCGTACTCCGAAGGAATCACGTTCGGGCTGGTCGCCGCGCCGTCCCCTAGCCCCACGAACAGCCCGGCCCGGAGCGTCACCTCGTTCGAGGCCGAGTACGACGCGCCCGATGAGACCAAGGCGCTCTGATCGGTCAGGCTCCATAATACGAGCAGGTCGGTACCCCAAAGTGGGTGCAACTGGTACGACACTTGGGTCGCCGCGACATCTTGGGACAGAGTCTGGAGTTCACCGCGGACAAACGCATCTGAAGACGCGGCCCGCAGGAGGCCCGCTGCGTCGGACGCGCCGAGGTCGTCGTGCTGGTACTCGATACTGAAGTAGAAATCGCGGTCGAAGAGATCGAGCCGGCTGTCCACGCCTATTGCCCCGCGTACGGCCAGGTCGTCGTTCTCATCTCGAATCGAGAGCTCAGCCCGAATCGCCACCTGACCCAGGCCGCCAGCGGCGCCAACTGCCGCCGCTGGCTGATCATGGAGCACGCCGAGCCAGCCGGAGAGTTCCCATCCCTGCCAGACGCCACGGCCCCGGCCAAGCAGGGTCAGGGTTTCATCCACCACGGTGGCTCCCACCCGTACCCTCGAGGGC
>JABDII010000100.1 GCA_013003805.1 Gemmatimonadales bacterium | reverse complement strand
GAGGAGTGACCATGGCCGAGTTGAACGACATGGAGATCGGATGGTCTGGCTCGGGCTGGATGGAGCCGATGCCGTTGGCCAGCGAGCCTCCCCCGCCCCCACCGCCCCCTGTTGCCAAACCCAAGCCCAAGCCAAAACCCAAGGCGAAAGCCAAGCCCAAGCCGAAGAGCAAGGCCACGAAGCGGGCCACCAAGAAGAAGCCCGCCAAACGGGCCACCAAGAAGAAGGCAAAGAAGCGGACCGTGAAGAAGGCGGCGAAGCGCAAGAAGGCGGTTCGTAAGCGCACACCTCGCCGAGCGGCCAAGAAGAAGAAGTAGCCGTTGCGCCATGGCTCGGGCGCTCCGCAATCTGCGGGGCGCCTTATCGTATATTGGACGATTGGCAGACTCGCCCGCAGTCCTTTCGCTGTCTCCTTCGCGCCGATCTCTATTCGAGGCTCTATGAGAAGATTGCTGCTCGGTTGCCTCCTGATCGCAGCGTGCGCTGAGGCTCCACCTGAGCAGGCTCAGGCGCCAGATGCCGCGACCCTCACCATCCAGCTCGCTCGACAATTCCAGCAGTCAGCCGCCGCATGGAATCAAGGAGACCTCGACGCCTTCATGGCAGATTACATCCAGGACGGTACCACGACATACGTGGGCTCGAGTGGTCTCATCCGCGGGTTCGATGGCATCCGGGCGTGGTATGCTCCCAGATTCGAACCGGGTGTCGAGCGTGACAGTCTACGGTTCGAGGACTTTCATGTCCGCTCGATCGCACCGAGCGTCATTCTCGTGACCGCGCGGTACATTCTGTACCGCAATCAGGAGACGACGAACAGCGGACCTTTCACATTGGTCATGGAACAACGTCCCGATGGCTGGAAGATCACGCATGACCACTCCTCAAGTGATGCGAACTAGAGCCTTTCTCGCCCCGCTCGTGTTGCTGGTCGGTTTCTCAGCGTGCACCGACCGGGTCGAGGAGGCGCATTTTGCGCTGGTCGGTGGAACGGTCATCGATGGTACCGGCCGCCCCCCACTTGCCGACGCCACCGTGGTGGTGCGGGGGCAGCACATCGAGGCAGTTGGACCCCGAACCGCCGTCGACATTCCGAATGACATCACCACGGTGGACGTGTCCGGCAAGTGGATCCTCCCTGGCTTCATCGATGCACATGCGCACATCCGGCGGTGGACCCTTCCTCGGTACCTCGCCTACGGTGTCACTTCCGTGCGCGACCTCCACGGCACCCAGGATGCCGTTCTCGCGCTTGCGGAGCAGGCCAACCTCAACGCGTTCCCAAGTCCGACCATCTTCGTGGCGGGCGCGATGATCGACGGTACCCCGCCGACATGGGACGACGCGACCGGCGTGGCTGACGAGACCGACGGACGGCGCGCGGTGGATCAGCGCTCTCTCGCCGGGGTCGATCACATCAAGGCGTTCACCCGGGTTCCATCGTCTGTGCTGGGGGCGATGGTGGACGAGGCCAACTCGTTCACCCTCCCGGTCGCCGCTCATCTCGGGCTGACCGATGCCGTCACCGCGGCGACCCTGGGCGTTCGCTCAATCGAGCATTTGAGCGGTGTGCCCGAAGCCGCGGTCAATGATCCTGGCGGGCTCTACGCCGCCCACATTCAAGGGTACTGGCAAGGCTGGAACGCGGCCCAACGCAGCTGGGCCCGACTTCGCCCCTCGGCTCTCAAGGACGTGGCGGAGCGACTGGCAGACGCCGGTGTCTTCCTGGTACCGACCTTGATCGTACACGAGGTGTATAGCCGGCTCGATGATCCAGCTGTCCTCGAGACGAGTGACTACGCGGTCGTCCCTGATTCGGTTCGAGCACGCTGGAATCCCGCTTCCCAGACGGCCAGGGCGGGGTGGGACCCCGGATTCTTCCGGACGGCTCGACTGGCTCGCGAGGCACAGGATCGTTTCATTCGAGACTTCGTCGCAGCCGGCGGGATGGTCGCTACCGGTTCGAACGCCGCGCTGGATTTCTTTCCCGCGGGGCTCGGCC
>JABDII010000184.1 GCA_013003805.1 Gemmatimonadales bacterium | reverse complement strand
GCATACGCCCGCTTGAGGACCTCGATCATCTGTTTCTGCTGCGTGTCGATAGCCCGGGCGACGAAGCGGCCCCCGGCGCCGAGCGCGAACGCCGCCGGCAAGACCGGGTTGCCCACCGATCCCTGCGGCGTGGAGGGGGTGCGTTGACCTCGGGGCGAGGTCGGCGAGCACTGGCCCTTGGTCAGTCCGTAGACCTCATTATTGAACAGAACGATCTGGAGATCGATGTTCCGCCGGAGCGCGTGCAGCATGTGATTGCCGCCGATGCTCAAGCCATCGCCGTCGCCGGTCATCACCCATACGTCCAACTCTGGGTTCGCCAATTTGACGCCGGTGGCAATCGCCGGCGCCCGTCCATGGATGGTGTGGAACCCGTAGGTGGACATGTAGTAGGGGAATCGGGCAGCACAGCCGATGCCGGACACGAATACCGAATTCTCCGGCTTGGCCTCGAGGTCCGCCAGGGTCTTTTGGACTGCCTTCAGAATGGCGTAGTCCCCGCAGCCTGGACACCATCGGACCTCCTGGTCGGTGGCGAAGTCCTTCGGCTTGAGCGGCACTGGCCGGGTGGTGGCGGTCATATCAACTCTCCAGCCGACTGCGAATCGCGTCGGCGATCTCGGCGATCTTGAACGGCCTGCCCTCGACCTTGTTGAGCCCCTCGGCCGGCACCAGGTAGGTGCTCCGGAGCATGGTCACCAGCTGGCCGGTGTTCATTTCGGGCACCAGGATCTGTTCGAACTGATTCAAAAGCGTCCCCAGGTTCTCCGGAAATGGGTTCAGGTACCGGAGGTGGATCTGCGATACCTCGAACCCCTCGCCGCGCATCTGGTCGACGGCCTGGAAGATGGGCCCGTAGGTGGAGCCCCACCCTACCACGGCGAGCTTTCCGTGCTCGGGCCCCTGCTCTACGCGTTGCGGTGGGATGTCCCGCGCGATGCCCGCGATGCGCTGGGCTCTCGCATAGGTCATCTGTTGGTGGTTCTCCGCATCGTACGAGATGTGCCCCGTCGCATAGTCCTTCTCTAGGCCGCCGATACGGTGCTCGAGCCCCGGCGTCCCAGGAATGGCCCAAGGACGGGCCAGGATCTCTGTATCCCGGGCAAAGGGCTGGAAACCCTCTGGGTTGGTGCGAAACGTGACGGGGAACTTCGCTACGTCATCGACGTCGGGCACGCGCCACGGCTCCGCGGCACTGGTCAGGTACCCGTCCGTGAGCAGCATGACCGGGGTCATGTACTTGGTAGCGATGCGCACGGCCTCAACCGCGACTTCGAATCCGTCCGTGGGCGTGGCCGCCGCGAGTACCGGAACGGGCGCATCGCCGTTTCGTCCGTACACCGCCTGGAAGAGATCGGACTGTTCCGTCTTGGTCGGCATCCCGGTGGACGGGCCGGCCCGTTGCGAGTTCACCACGATGAGCGGTAGCTCCACGCTAACGGCCAGGCCTAGGGCCTCGCCTTTGAGCGCGATCCCGGGGCCGGAGCTCGACGTGACCCCGAGCCCTCCGGCGTAGGACGCGCCGATCGCGGAGCAGATAGCCGCGATCTCGTCTTCCGCCTGGAACGTGATCACGCCGTATTGCTTGAGCCCGGCCAGCGTATGCAGCAAGGGGGAGGCCGGCGTGATCGGGTAGGAGCCCAGCATGATCCGGAGGCCGGCCGATTGGGCGCCGACCACGAGCCCCCATGCGATCGCGTCGGTGCCGGTGACCGTCCGGTAGAGTCCGGGCTCCAGGTCCGCCCGGTTCACGATCCTTCCGTGCACGAAACTCGGCATCTCGGCCGTCTCACCGAAGGCGTGTCCGGCGTTGAGTGCAGCGATGTTGGCCTGGGCGATCTCGGGGCGTTTGGAGAACTTCTTTTCCAGCCAGGCCACGGTGGCTTGCCGCTCGCGTCCGAAGATCCAGAGCATGAGCCCAAGGGTCCACATGTTCCTCGAGCGCAGGGCCTCCTTCTGGGAGAGGCCGAACTCCTTGACGGCCTCCAGCGTCAGCCGTGCAATGTCGAGCTTCAAGACCTGGTAGGGTGCCAGCGTGTCGTCCTCGAGCGGATTTGCCTGGTAGCCCGCCTTGGCCAGGTTCCGATCCGTGAAGGCTGCCGTGTCCACCACCACGAGGCCTCCCGTTCCCAGGTCCTTCAAATTGACTTTGAGGGCGGCCGGATTCATGGCGACGAGGACATTGACCTCGTCGCCCACGGTCCGCACATCGTGGGCGCCAAAGTGGATTTGGAACGCGGACACGCCGAAAGTGGTGCCGGCAGGTGCCCGGATCTCCGCGGGGTAATCAGGAAAGGTGATGAGATCGTTGCCGACCAGGGCGGTCTCCAGCATGAACTGGGTGCCGGTCAGCTGCATGCCGTCGCCCGAGTCTCCCGCGAAGCGAATGACGATCTCTTCGTGAG
>JABDII010000069.1 GCA_013003805.1 Gemmatimonadales bacterium | reverse complement strand
GTAGAGCTGCGCGATGACTTCTCCGGTGATGTCGCCGGTCTGGGGGCACACCAGTGTGCGGTTCAGGCAGGCTACTCGCTGAACGTATTGGGATATGAACCCGATGTCGTGTGACACCACAATGATGGTCATGCGTTCGTTGAGTTGTCGGAAGAGCTGGAAGATGTCCTCTTCTGCAAGCACGTCGATGTTCGCAGTTGGCTCATCGAGGATGAGCAATCGTGGGTCCGAGACCAGCGCGCGCGCCACCAGGGCACGCTGCAACTGGCCTCCGGAGAGCGTTCCGATTGGCCGGGAGCGAACGTCCCACACCTGGGCCTCCCGCATCGCCCGCTCCGCCTTCCGGCGATCGTCGGCACGATAGCCTCCCATGACGCGCGTCGCGCCGAGCCGGCCCAGCAGGACCATGTCGTTGACTGAAATGGGGAAATCACGCCTGAAGGTAGCAAACTGAGGCACATACCCGATGGTGTGCCGAGCCTCGGAGGGATTCCGTCCAAAGACCCGCACCTGCCCCGCCGTAGGCCGGTGGAGCCCCAGTATCACCTTGAGGAGTGTGCTCTTGCCGCTCGCGTTTGGGCCTACCAGGCCGAGGAACTCGCCCTCCTCGATATCGAGATCGATGTCCTCCAGCACCAGTGGCCCACCGTAGCTAAACGAGACCTTCCCGAGCTCAATGGCATGGCTCATGAGGCCCCCCCTCCCCGGAGTGCCTCCGCCAACGCCTCGGCCACCAGGCGCAGATTGTTCGCATAGTCTTCCGCCAAGGGATCGAGCGTTATCACCCGGGCCCCTACGGCATTGCCCACGGTCTCGGCCGTGGACCGGCTAAACTGGGCTTGGACCACCAGCACCCGAACCCGCTCCTCTCGTGCCCGATCGATAAGGCGAGACAAGGACCGTGCCCCCGGTTCCCTGCCGTGGCTTTCGATGGGAATCTGGCGCAGCCCGTACTCCTCAGCGAAGTAACCCCAGGAGGGATGAAACGCCATAAAGGTCCGCGCGGGAAGGTCCCGCAGGATCTCCCGAATCTCGCCGTGGAGTTGGCCGAGATGGTCCACGAAGCGCCGGTAGTTGAGGTCGAAGAGTTCACGCCGCTCCGGGAGCGCTTCGACCAGCGCGTCGCGGATGACCCCGGCCATGACCCGTGCCAACCGCGGGCTCATCCAGACATGGGGATCCTGCCCTGCGTCGTCACCAGGCTCGCCCGGGCCTGCCAACGGCATGAGTCGAATGCCACCGCGCATGTCCACCACTCTCATATCGCGATGCACCGCACGCAGACGCCCGAGCCAGGCGCGTTCAAACTCGAGACCCATGGTGAAGTACATCCTGGTGCCCGCTAGGCTCGCCATCTGCCGGGGGGTTGGGTCGTAGGTGAGCGGGCTCTGGCCCGGGCCGATCAACACCGACACAGAGACCGCCGGCCCGCCGATGCGCTCGACCATGTACTTCTGAGGCAGAATACTGACCGCCACGGCAAGCGGGCCTTCCACGGCCGGCTCGGACGCCGGTCGGCTCGCCCCGTCACCGCCACATGCCGCGCCACCACACCCCAGGAGTACCGGAATCAAGCGCGGCAAGCTCGGAACCATGCGGACCCTGTAGTGAAAGAGCGAAGATTGAGGCGGGCGCGGCAAGATATGGCCGGGAGACGAGAACGGACAAGGGCCTTGGGGAGGTTGTTTGCTTGTTTCGAACCTGCGTCGAGCACTACTTTACGCCACGCCAGGCGTGGTGGCAGAGTGGTTGAATGCAGCGGTCTTGAAAACCGCCGTACCCTAGCCGGGTACCGTGAGTTCGAATCTCACCCACGCCGTTCCTTGCGCCGTCACACAGCCCGATGACCCAAAAGACCTGGCCTCTCGACCCACCGACGCCACGGGGCGACGCGGTAACCCACCCCATGCGGCACCGCAAAGCCCCGCTCCATGGTCCAAGCGACTGGGGAAAACCCTAAATTCCGGGACCATATCATTCCGTGATGCGCCGGAAGGTGATATTGTACAGTGAGTTCGGCCCAGGCGGGTCCACAATCCGGCATGCCATTACCTGGATTCAGGGAGTTCACATGTCTACTACATCAATTGATCGAAGAACCTCCCTATTGGGAACTCTTAGCCGCGGGGTCGCGCCAATCCTCTTGGCCGGCGCTCTGGTGACTGTTCTGGGCTGTCG
>JABDII010000063.1 GCA_013003805.1 Gemmatimonadales bacterium | reverse complement strand
GAGGCAGATGAGCTCCGCCAGACCAAGACCGACCGGACTGGTCTGGCCGCGCTCTTAAGCGAGCTGGCGCTTCGACTCGCGGAGGAGGCCCCTCCGAAGGATCATGGACGGAAGAAGGGCTGAGCCCCTGTCGGCCGAAACCAGGGAGGACGGCCCCGCCCGGGACGGGGCAGGGGGTGATGTAGGAGAGACCCAGCGACTCGAGGAGCTGAGGAAGCTCCTGCGCGGCCCAGAGTGGGATAGGATCCTCGAGCTGCGCGATCGTCTGAGCGATCCCGCCAAGTATGCCGAAGATGTCGGCCGCGCCCTCCCCTCGGCCGTCACGCTCAGTCGAAGCCGCGATCAGCGTCTCGAGCAATCGCTGAGCCCGCTCGTCTCTGAGTCCTTCAAAGACACGGTACGGCGAGATCCGCGCACTTTCGCCGATGCCATCTTCCCCGTCATTGGCCCGGCGATCCGCAAATACATCGCCAACGCGCTCGCCGGCATCGTCCAGTCAATCAACCAGGGCCTGAACAACACGTTCACCCCTCGCGGCCTCCGCTGGCGGTGGGAGGCCTTTCGCACCGGGACCTCCTTCGGTGAAATCGCTCTCCGGCACAGTTTGGTCTACCGAGTGGAGCAGGTGTTCCTCATTCATAGGGAGACCGGACTGCTGCTCGAACATGTCCTCGCGGAGGATATTGAAGCGCAGTCGCCCGAAATGGTCGCGGCGATGCTCACCGCTATCCAGGATTTTGCCAAGGACTCCTTCCACGCCGAGCAAGGCGAGGCACTCGACGCAATGCGAGTCGGCGACGTCAGTGTGTGGGTCGAGGAGGGCCCCCGGGCCAGCTTGGCGGCGGCCATCAGAGGCGTGGCTCCAATGGCACTGCGCGAGGAACTCCAGACCGCCCTCGAGGAAGTACACGCCACCCATCGCCAGCCGCTCGAATCATTTGACGGAGACGCGAGCGCTTTCGCGACGGCACGTCCCCGACTTGAGGAGTGCCTGCAGCTCAAGGTGAGCGAACCTGCTCCCAGCCCACCGTGGTTCACCTTGGCACTGTTCGCAATCGGGCTCCTCCTCCTGGCGTGGTGGTTCGTACCGCGAATTGTGGAGGCCCGGCGGTGGAGCGCCTATCAAGACCGGCTTCAGGACGAGCCCGGCATTGTGGTGACCGAGACCGGAACACGGGATGGGCAGCGCTACGTGGCTGGCTTGAAGGATCCACTCGCAGCCGATCCGGCGCTCTTTCTCGACAGTGTCGGTCTCGAGGCGGATCGGGTGCGGAGCCGTTGGGATCCCTACATCGCGCTCTCGCCCGACCTGATCATGCGGCGGGCTCGCGTCAGGCTCGATCCGCCGTCTACCATCGATCTCACCTTGCAGGAAGGGATCCTCGTGGCGGCAGGGCCTGCGCCCGCTGAATGGCTCCACATGGCCCGCCTGGAGGCTCCGACGGTACCGGGTGTGATCGGCTTTCAGGTGGTCGACGAGACGCTCCAGGACCTGGTGGCAGATATTCAACGCCTCACGTTGCTCTTCCCGGTCGGAAGCGACGTCCCGAACCGAACGGAGGTCATTGAAGATGTGGCCAGCCGCCTCCGCGCCCTCGATGCAGAAGCACGCGCTCGGGGACAGACGGTAACGGTCGACGTGCTCGGGTCAACCGACGACCAAGGAGACTCGCTCTTCAACGTGCGGCTGGCCATGGCACGGGCCGAGCGAATCCGTGCCCTGCTCTTGGCCACGGGAGTGGGCGAGGCGGAGGTCCGGGTCAGTGGCCCCGCTCCTGCCGAGCCAACCGATTTCAGCGCCACGGCACGGGCGGAGTCGCGTCGGGTGTCATTCTCGATATTCCTGAACCCGCGGCCATAGGGACCATCGTGACGCTTATTCAGAAGAAGGTCTGCATGCTAGGCGCCAGCCTCGTGGGGAAGACGAGTTTGGTCCGTCGGTTTGTGGAGAGCATCTTTTCCGAGAAATACCACCAGACGGTTGGGGTCAAGATCGATCGGAAGGTCGTCTCACTGGGGAAACATACGGTCGGACTCATGCTCTGGGATCTCCAGGGCGAGGCCGAGGACCAGGCGTTCCGCCCGCAGTACCTCCGGGGCGCGGCCGGGGTACTCGCCGTGGCCGACGGCACCAACCGGGATACCCTCGAGCCGGCGCTGCGCTTGCTCCAAACGGCCCGCACCGCGGTCGGGCCGGTGCCCCACGTCCTTCTGCTCAACAAGACGGATCTCGAAGACGATTGGGCGTTCCCCGAGGAGGAGATCGCCGGCCTGCGGAGTGAGGGCCACGCTGTGCTCCTCACGAGTGCCAAGACGGGCGAGGGGGTCGAGGAGGCCTTTCACCAACTGGTGGAAGAGATGGCCGGCTAGGCGCCTCGGGGTCCTCGATCCCTTGGGAGGTGCCGAGCGCAGGGTCGGTCAAGTGACCACGAGGCGCGGCTGTGGCCGTGCCTCGTTTGTGTGTGATGAGTGCAGTGGTGCGTTCCTCATCGGCAGTCCAGCTTCTGGAAATCTCGTCCGGGACGTAGACCCCCACGCTTGACAATATGCATTAGATAAGTCCCGTAAATAGTAACATATCAGTGTATTACGAGGATTTATCCAACGAACTCATGGGATGGTCTCGCACTTGCTAGGGTAGGGCGGTTGGTGGAAGGCGAATCGCAGCAACTCGAGATCGGAGCGTCGGAACATGAAGAATCTGTTCAACCAAGTTGCGGGGAAAATGGTGTCTTCGCTTGGGGGCCACGGCAGCGCGTCGCCGGGTTTGCTCCAGGCTCTGGTGGGCATGTTCGGTCGGGAACAAGGCGGGCCGGCCGCGATCGTGAAGCTGTTTCAGGACCACGGACTAGGTGAGACCGTGAAATCGTGGACCGGGAGTGGACCCAATCAGCCGGTCTCGGCCGATCAGGTCCGCCAGGTCTTCGGAGAAGCGCGGGTCAAGACCTTGGGTGAGGAAGCGGGTCTCGCACCGGATGAGGTGACCACCGGGCTTGCGTCTCTATTGCCGAACGTGATGGACTCGTTGACTCCAGACGGGACGATGCCAGAGGGCGGCGCCCTCAAGAAGCGACTCTCGGCCCTGGCGGGAAAGCTGCTCTGATATGAACTTAGAATGCATCCGCCTGGGGCCGCGGACGGTGGCGGACCCCCCGGCGTTTTGGCTGGCGCCGGTTGGTCAACACCTTTTCACCTCGGCTTCAGGATCGGATTAGCACCGAAGGGGATGTTTTGGTG
>JABDII010000039.1 GCA_013003805.1 Gemmatimonadales bacterium | reverse complement strand
CTCCAGATGGAGGCCGACGCTGTGCGCGACGTCGGAGCGAAGCTGGACCAGTCCTTCGCGCGCGCGGTGGATCTCTGCGCCAAGGCCCAGGGCCGCATCATCGTGTCTGGTATCGGGAAGTCCGGCCTCATCGCCCGGAAGATTGCTGCCACCCTGACGTCTACCGGCACGCCGGCCACCTACCTCCACCCGGTCGACAGCCAGCACGGCGACCTCGGCATCGTCGGGCAGGAAGACGTGGCCATCCTGTTGAGCAAGAGCGGCGAAACGCAGGAGCTGTTCGGGTTGGTCAACTCCCTACAACGCATGCAGGTCCCCATCATCTCGATCACCGGCCAGCGCGATTCGACCCTCGCCAAGCTGGCGGACGAGGTGCTGGACGCCGGTGTGCCGGAGGAGGCCTGTCCGCTCGACCTGGCACCGACGACCAGCTCGACCGTTGCGCTCGCGATTGGCGATGCATTGGCCGTGGCCCTGCTCGACGTCAAGGGGTTTCGGCGGGAAGACTTCGCCGAGCTCCATCCCGGCGGCATGCTGGGACAACGCCTGCTCTTGAGAGTGCGCGAGTTGATGCAACCGCCCGATGGCGTAGTCCTCCGGGACGGCTCCATGCGCGACGTGGTAATCGCGCTGGCACAGTATCGCGGCCTCGCCATGGTGGTCGAGGACCGCACACTCCTCGGCGTGATCACGACGGGTGACTTGGCCCGTCTGGCCGAGCGAGAGCCCGATTTTCTGGACGTCGCTATCGACCAGGTGATGAGCAAGACGCCCAAGACGGCGCATCCCGAAGACCTCGCGGCGGCAGCCGTGGGCACCATGGAACGGAACGGCGTCATCGCGCTCCCGGTGCTGGACGACCGCGATCGGGTGGTGGGCGTGGTTCATCTCCACGACATGATGCGGGCGGGTGCGGTATGACGTCACGCATGGCTCTCGTCGTCATGGTGCTCGCCGGGGTGGCCGTGGGTGCGGCGGCCTGCGGCGAGACCGGCGTCCGTCCGACCGCGACGGTGCAGGCGGCCGATACGGCCGATCAGGTGTTGTATGGCGTGTCCCACTACATCACCGACGACGGGGTGCGCCGGAGCCTGGTCAAGGCGGACACAGCCTACTTCTACGACGCCACCCAGACGGCGGAACTCCTGAACATCACCGTCGTCTTCTACGACGACAACGGGAACGAGACGTCGACCCTGACCGCCGAGCATGGTACCTACCGCTGGCAAACCGGATCGATGGAGGCGCGGGGCAACGTGGTTGTCGTGTCTCCCGACGGCGAGAGGCTCGAGACGTCCGTACTCCGCTACGACGAGCCGACCGAGACCATCTCGACCGACCGGAACTTCACGTACACCACCCCCGAGGAGTATCTCGAGGGGAACGGGTTCACGTCAGATCCGGACTTCCAGAACGTCGTCACCGATCAACCCCGCGGCGGCGAGCGCGGCGTGATCGACCTGCCGGGCCAAGAGGAGCCATGATCCGTGGTGGATTGGCGATGATCGTATTGGCTTCGTGCGTGGGAGGGGGCGTGGCGCCGCTCGCGGCGCAGTCTGATCGCTGTTTCTTCCAAATCGAACGGGTCGGCCGGCAGGGCGCCCAGGAGCCCACCGAAACTGGCAGCTTCAATTACTTCGCGGGCGGCGGTGTCCGATTGGTGTGCCGAGACACCGGTGTATCGATGGAGAGCGACAGCGTTGCCTACTACAACGGCGGGGAATACACCGAGTTCATCGGCAGTGTCAGGTATGTCGATTCCACCGTCACGATGACCGCTGCACGGGGGACCTACTACAAGGCCGGGGAGCGGTGGGAAGCCCGCGACTCGGTGGTGCTCCGGAACCTGACCAACGGCTCGACGCTCACGGGGCCGAGCCTCGATTACTACCGGGCGGTCAGGGGCCTGCGCGACGTGGAGGAATTGGTGGCCGTCCGGCGTCCTACGATTCGATATTTCGGGACCGACTCTGCCGGCCGGAGACAGGAGCCCTACCTCATCGTGGCCGACCGGGTGCGCATGCGCGGGAACGACCAGATGTGGGCCGCCGGCACCGTCACCATCGACCGCAGCGACTTCTCGGGGCGGAGCGACTCGCTCCGGCTCGATACCGGGGCCGGGAACGACGGCAGCATGGTTGGCGGGCCGCCGGAGCTTCGCGGACTGGGCACCGACCCGTACCGGCTCACCGGCACCTTGATCGATCTCACCTTGGATGAGGACGACGAACTGAGCTTTGTGGTCGCCAAGGACAGCGCGCACGCCGTAAACGACGAGTGGGATCTCGTAGCCGATTCCATCGCGCTCGACATCGTAGACGACGAGTTGGAACAGATGCTGGCGTGGGGTGACAGCATACGCCCCGAAGCCACGTCCACCGATTATCTGATTCGGGCCGACTCCCTGGCCCTGGACACGCCGCAGCAGATTCTGCGCGAGCTGCGGAGCTTCGGCACTGCATGGCTCGGCTCGGCCACCGATTCCGTCACGGGCGAGCGCGATTGGATGGCGGGCGACACCGTCGTTGCGCGGTTTGTCGAACGCCAGCCGGGCGACACGGCGAAGGCGTCGCTCGAGCAACTCGAGGCACGGGGCGAAGCCCGCTCCTTTCGACAGGTCTACGACGAAGGCGAGGCGTGTCCCGAGCCGTCGATCAACTACGTGCGCGGCCAGACCATCATCGTCTACATGAAACCGCCGCCCGAGGAAGACGTCGATCGGGTTGAAATCTTCGGCGAGGTGGACGGGATCCAACTCGAGCCGTGTGTGGTTCCGCCGACTCCCCCAGATTCGTTGGCCGCACCCGGAGATACGACCGTTGTTTCCCCGGACTCGCTGGCCGCCCCGGGCGACAGCGCGTCGCGTCCGACGCCGCCTCCGCCACCCGCTGAGGAGCCATGACGCTTCCGACTTGGCTCGAATCTCTCCGCGAGCGCGACCCCTCGATTTCGATCGCGCTGGCTGCTTTGGTGCGCGGTGCAGGACCCGACGGGCGGCTCGGGTTCCGGGAGCTGGTCCACGCATATCGCGAGACTTTCCTGGCGTCCTACCGTAGCGTGAGCGAGACGTCGCCTCCCGAGCTCTCGGGTGATGAGGTGCGGGAAAACCTCACCCGATCGGTTCTTCCGCGGCTGGTGGACGAGGGGTGGATCGAAGATGGCTCGGGGGACGGATGGGCCGAAGTCCGGGCCAAGGGGCCCTGGTGGCCCGAAGCGGCCGAAAACCGGGCCGAAAGCGCCTTACTCCTGCTGGAAAAGGCCGCTCAAGGCCTCACCCGAAAGCAGGCCCCCCCGGAGGCGGTCCCTCGGCTGGAAGGAAGCGTCCTGGAAGGGCAAGGATTGTGCAAATCCTTCAAGCGGCGCCGGGTGGTGGACAACGTCTCGGTGACCGTCCGCCAGGGAGAGATCGTCGGGCTCTTGGGTCCGAACGGGGCTGGGAAGACGACGACCTTTTATCTCCTGACCGGGCTCATCCGACCGGACGCCGGACAGGTGAAGATCGACGGGGAACGCTTCACCGACGCGCCGATGTATCTGCGGGCGCGCAAGGGACTTGGTTATCTTGCACAGGAGCCGTCGGTGTTTCGCCGGCTCACGGTGGAACAGAACCTCGTCGCTATTCTCGAGACGCTGGACCTGTCCAAGGCCGAACGGGCCGAGCGAGTTGAGCAGCTGTTGGACGAGTTGTCGATCAAGCACCTGCGAGGCAACAAGGCGTACGCGTTGAGCGGGGGAGAGCGGCGGCGCCTGGAAATCACTCGCGCGCTGGTGACCGACCCGAAGTTCATGCTGCTCGATGAACCGTTCGCCGGCATCGACCCGATCGCGGTGCACGACATTCAGCCCATCGTGGCGGGGCTCAGGCATCGACGGATAGGGGTATTGATCACGGACCACAACGTGGAGCAGACGCTGGATATCGTGGATCGAGCCTACATCATGTTTGAGGGAAGACTCCAGGCGGCCGGCACGGTCCGCGAGCTGGTCTTCGATGACCAGGTGGCACAGGTGTACCTAGGCCCCACCTTGACGGCCCGGCTCCGTGAGCGGCTGGAGGCGGTGGCATGAGACAGGGTCTCTCCCAGCATACCTCGCTCCGGCAGGAGCTCAGGGTCAATCCACGCC
>JABDII010000037.1 GCA_013003805.1 Gemmatimonadales bacterium | reverse complement strand
CGGCGCTACTACCTGACCGTCATCGAACCCGACGCTGAGATGCTGACCCACTGGCCGGCGGCGAGCGAGCAGATTCTCAGGCGGCTGCTGCAGATACTCACGGGGGCGTTTGTGGTGGTGGGGGTGGGCTACGAGGTGGGGCCCCGGTTCTACCCGGACTTCTTCCTCGAGATTCCGTTCGTCACCAACTCGGTCGTCAAGATCATCACCCTGGCGATGACCGCCTGGTTCGCAAGCCGCGACATGCAGCGTCAGCTGTCGCTCGTGGGACCGATCATCCTGGTGCACCTGGTCTCGATCGTGGTCCAGAGCCTCTACCTGGTCGCGGGCGGGCCGGCGCTCGACGTGTCGTACCAGCTGTTCGGGCAGACCCAGACGATGGGGGAGATCCTCTTCGGCGCGATATTGCTCGACTCCGTGCTGGCCGTGATCCTGGCCAGCCTCTATGGCGCGGCCTGGCGGAGCCGGATCCGAACCAAGTTTCTCTCACCGCTCGAATACCGGACTCTCGAGGCCATCGCCGACATCATGGTGGGGACTGACAAGCCGGCGGTGCCGCCCGGCGACATCGCCCGGAACGTCGACGAACGGCTGGTGGAATTGCGGACCGACCGCCGAGTGCTCTTCCGGGTGGTGCTGCTGCTGGTGTACTACCTGCCGGTACTGGCGCTGCGAGCCCCGCTGGCGGAGATGGGCCGGTCGGTCCGGAGCCGTTTCCTCAAGTACTTCTTTACCCGCCAGCCCAACCAGAAGCCGTGGCAGGTCTATTCCATATTGGTGCAGATGGGCACCCGCGTGGGCCACCAACTGACGGCGCTCGGCTACTACAACGATCCGCGGGCGCATCAAGAGATCGGCTACCTGCGCTTCACCGACCGACCCTCGACTCCCCCGGTGCTGGACCGGCCCGACAAGAAGCTCCAGGTGCTCCGGCCCTGGGACGTGCCCGGCGACGTGGTGGACGACAGCTACGACGTCTGCATCATCGGGACCGGCGCCGGGGGCGCCACGGCGGCGTACGCTCTGGCGGCGGGCGGAATGAAAGTCCTGATGATCGAGCGGGGCCAGTACATCGAGTCGCGCCATTTCACCGAGGACGAACTGCACCAGATCACCTCGCTCTACGACCGCGGCATGCTGCAGGTGGCCGAAGACTTCAAGTTCAGCGTGCTGCAGGGGAACTGCGTCGGAGGGTCGACCACGGTCAACAACGCGATCTGCTTCGATCCGCCGCGGGCCAAACTGCAGGCATGGCAACAGATCGAGCGGCGGCTGGCGATCGACGAGATCCAGGACGCGACGCTGTGGCTGCGCAGCTTCATGCAGGTGCGCTCCCTCGAGCACGTGCCGCACCATGCTGGAGCCGACGTGCTCCGCCCCCTCACCGCCGACCTGCGCCGGCTCGGCGTGGCCGATCCCGTGGCGTTCGAAGCCAATATCGTGGCCTGGCTGAACAAGGACGACCCGGGGCCAAACTGTTTCGGCTGCGGGAACTGCAACATCGGCTGCGGTTGGGACCGCAAGCTCTCGATGCTCGACCACACATTGCCGGCCGGCCAGCTCCCGTCCATCCGTGGCAAGCTCCGCATTCTGGCCGAGTGCGAGGCCATGCGGTTGCGGTCGGTGTCGCGGGGCCGCGGAGGGCGCTCCGTGTCCGAGGTCGAGGCCGTGTTCTCCGACGGCCGCCGGGTGGCGGTGCGCGCGAAGCAGTTCGTTGTGTCGGCCGGGGCCATCAACTCGAGCCACCTCCTGCTGCGGAGCGGGATCGGCGGCATCGGCAGCTCGCTGCCCGTGGGCAGCGGGTTGAGCTTCAACATGCTCACGCCCGTGTTCGCCGAGTTCGAGGACGACAAGAACTGCTTCAACGGGATCCAGATGGGGCACTACCTCACCGAGAAAGACGACCGGTTCATCATCGAGACCTGGTTCAGCCCGCCGATCGGGCTCGCCACGGCCATCGGCGGGTGGTTCGAGGATCACCACACCAACATGAAGCGGGCCCGGAACATGGTGGCCTACGGCATGGTGGTCGGCACCCAGAACAACGGCGTCGTGTACCGGGGGCTGACCGGCCCGTCCTTCCGCTACACGCCGGCCAGGGTGGACCTCGACCACATGAAGGCGGGGCTTGATACCCTGGGC
>JABDII010000025.1 GCA_013003805.1 Gemmatimonadales bacterium | reverse complement strand
ATTCTTCACCATCCATGGACCCCCAAACGGTACTCACTGGCATCATCACGGTCCTGGTGGGGTCGCTCTCGGGCGGCCTGACCAACGCCGTCGCGATCTGGATGCTGTTCCATCCGTATGAGCGGCGTGGCCCCGGGCCGTTCAAGATTCACGGGGCCATTCCCAAGAACAAAGCACGACTCGCCAAGAGCATCGGCAAGACCGTGGGGCAGAAACTTCTCACGGCGGAGGACCTGGCACGGCGCCTGAGCGCGCCGGAGATCGAGCAGGCCTTTACCGCGGCGCTCGACGGGATCCTGAACGACTTGCTGGAGGCCGACCGGGGGCCGCTCAAGGACCACCTGAGCCCGGAGATGGCGGAGTCGATCGATCTTGCCGTCGGCGCCGTGGGCGAGAAGGTGTCGAACCGGCTGGTGGAGTACGCCCGCACCCCGGAGTTCGCGACACTCATGGGCGGGTGGATCCAAAAGCTGCAGGACGAGGTCGGGCACCGGCCCATCGCGGAGATCCTGACCGCGGAGCGACGGGAGACGCTCCGGACCAAGGTCGACGAATGGGTGAGGCAACTCGCCGATGGGCCCGAGCTGGAGCGAACGCTTCGCCATTTCGTCGACACCCAGCTCGATCGGCTAGCGGATGACACCGAGCCACTCATCGAGCGTCTGCCCCCTGGGTTGGTCGGAACCGTCGAACAGGGCATCACCGACTACCTCCCCGTAGCACTCGAGCGCATCGGCGGTGTGTTGGCCGATCCGGAGGCCAAGGGCCGCGTCCGGGTTGCACTGCGTCAGGCGTTCGACGGGTCGATCCGAGATCTGCTGCTCCACGAGCGGCTCCTCGCGAAGATCGTCGTGACCGACAGCACGTTTACGCGGTTGCTGGACGGTATTGAGCGCGACGGGTTCGAACGTTTCGCGAGCACCATGACCTCGCCGGAGATGCGCGAGCAATTCAGCAAGGCGGTCAATGCCGCCATCGTGAATTTCCTGCGCATTCCGCTGAGCGAGCGCTTCACTCGGCTCGGGCCGGAGCGGCGCGCATCGCTAGCCCAGACCCTAGGCGACTGGCTGGTGAGGGTCGCACGGGACGAATCCACCCAATCGGTGATCGCCCGCACGGTTGATCGCGCCCTGGCGGCAGCCGAACAGCGCACTTGGGCCGATGTGCTCCACGTTTTGCCCGCCGAACGCATCGGGCAGCTCCTGGGAGACTCCTTGGCCACGGATCAGGCCCGAGGCTGGGTGCAAGAGGCGACCCAATCCGTCGCCAACCAACTCCTCTCCCGCCCACTCGGCCGGCCGGCCACCTGGCTCGGCACGGACACGACGGAGGCCCTGCGCCAGGGCCTTTCTGGCGCGGCCTGGGGCTGGACCCGCCAGCAAGTGCCCCGCATCGTCGAGCAATTCAGCGTGCAGGAGACGGTCGAGCGGAAAGTGCTCGGATTCTCGACCGAGCGCATGGAGCAGATCGTCCGCGGCGTGACCCAGCGCGAGCTGACCTGGATCGTGCGGATCGGCTACATGCTGGGCGCCATGATCGGCCTCATTGCCTTCCTGGCCAATCAGCTACTGGGCTGAACGGACCGCCACCCACGCAGTTCCTCTCCAGCGTCCAGGGCGATTCCGTGGATAGAGTCCCTGATGGAAATCCTTCCCTCCGACATGCAACCCTTTGAGCGCACGAGGCCACTCATGGGTGTGACCGAGCAGCCTAGAGGGCCGGAGTCACGCGATCGCATCCTGGCGGATCGTGTGTCGCGCGAAGGGGATGAGCCGGCGTTCCGCGAGTTGTATCGGCGCCACACCCCGAGACTCTACGCGTGTGTCTTGCGGCTGTTGGCCGGCAACGAGCTGGACGCGGAGGACGTGGTCCAGGACACCTGGATCAAGGCGGTCGAAAAGCTGGATCAATTCCGCTGGCAGTCGAGCCTCAACACCTGGCTCACCGGAATCGCCCTCAACCGCTGCCGGGAGCTCTTTCGAAAGCACGACCGGAACTGGATCGCTCTAGGGGAGGAAATGGCACCGGCTACGCGAGGTGACCGGGTCCATGAACGGATCGACCTCGAGGCTGCACTGACCGAGCTTCCGCCGGGATACCGTACGGTGCTGATACTGCACGACGTGGAGGGATTCACCCATGAGGAGATCGCCCGGCGGCTCGAGATATCGAGCAACACCTCCAAGAGTCAATTGTCTCGGGCACGCCGGTCGCTGCGGTCACGGCTATCTCCCGGCATCGGGGGGGAGCAACACGCGAGGGTACTGCCATGACGCGTGAACAGGAAAACGAATTGACGCCTGAAGAGCGCGCCGCGTTCGAAGCACTCCCCAAGACCCGTGAGCCGAGTCGGTTGCTGGAGGAACGCACCGTCCACGCCCTCGGCGACCGGGGGCTGCTCGAGATCGCCCCGCGCAGCTGGATGCATCGACGAATTCCGGTGTTTGCCGCAGGCGTCGCGGCGGCACTGGCGCTGTTCGTCGGCGGGATCGCCGTCGGACAGTGGCTGGGCTCGCGCGCGGTCGCCGATTCGATGGCCGCAGCGCAACAGGAGACCGCGCTGGAAATGGCCGTGGCGGTTCAGCATGCCGGGTCCGCCTACGTCTCCGCGCTCGCGGCACTGTCACAGCTAGCGGACTCCTCGGCCAACGGCGCCCTTGCCCAGGGACGCGAGGCCGCGCTCACCGCACTGTACGCGGCGGCGCACGAGTTGGTGCAGCTCGCACCGGATGATCCCATCGCCGTCACGATACGCGACCGCCTAGAACACCTGCGGCGTCAACAAGAGGCTGCAGACGATCAGGGCACCATTAGACACGTCGTCTGGTTCTGAGGCGGCGAGTACCCGAGGAGGAAAGATGTCTTTGTCTCGACACTTCACTGAGGCGCTCCGCGTGGCAGGAGCCGGCCTCGGATTGACGGTCGCCTTGGCGGTCAACACGGCGGCGCAGCAAGGGATAGCCCAGGCCTGTCCGGCGGGTGAAGCCCGGGTGGCCACTTTGGGCTACGCCGAGCTCGAATGCAGTAACTGCACCTTGTACCGGCCGGACGATGATGCCGGCGGTCAACGCTGGGAGTTCAGCTCCGAACCGAAGATCGGCGGCATCAAGCCCAGCGGACCGGCCGCAGGGAAGCTTCGGGACGGAGATGTGATAGCAGCCATCGACGGACACCTCATCACGACCCGGGAAGGTGGCAGGCGATTCTCCCAACTCGAGATCGGGAGGTCAGTCACCCTGACCGTCCGGAGAGGTGGGCGCGAAATCGACGTGACCGTCACCCCGTCTGCCAAGTGCGAGCGGGGGGGTCGAGCCATCGGCGCCCGGGCCCCACGCACGGGACGAGCGCCC